>DGLO01000026.1:0-2504 GCA_002388005.1 Candidatus Neomicrothrix sp. UBA4542 | reverse complement strand
GGCACCTGGTACTGGAACCGTTATCCAGGCGCAAGATGCGACGTTGAGAGTCTCCAGTATTCCTACTCGTTCGACAAGCAACTCGAACAGGACTGGGAGTGGTCCGAACGGTACGCCGGCCAACCGGAAATTTTGGAATACGCGGAACATGTCTCAAGCCGCTTCGATTTAGAACCCAATATTCGGTTCCACGCCAACGTCGAGCAACTCGATTTCAACGAAGAGGACTCAAGCTGGACTGTCGCCACCAACAAAGGTGTCTATCGAACTTCGTTCGTCATCGCCGCAACAGGCTGTCTCTCAACCGCTAATCACCCAGAGTTCACTGGTGTTGACGACTTTGCCGGCCCGACCTACCACACCGGGAAGTGGCCTCACGAAGGAGTTGACTTCTCAGGACAACGAGTCGGTGTGATCGGCACCGGCTCTTCCGCTGTGCAATCGATCCCGATCATTGCTGAACAAGCCGCACAATTGACCGTTTTCCAACGCACACCCAACTACTCAATTCCTGCGCACAACCAGCCTTTGGATCCCAACGTTCAAGCTGACGTCAAGGCCCACTACGACGAGCTGCGTGCAGCTGCTCGCATCGAACGATCAGGAATAATTTCACCTTTTCCCATCAACGAAGACTCAGCGAAGGCGGCTTCGGAAGAAGACTTTCGAACACGAATGAACCAGCGATGGGACCATGGAGGATTTTCGTTCTATCGCTCATATGCCGACATCGTCATTGATCCGGATTCGAATGAGAGAGTCGCTGACTATGTGAGGAGCCGAATAGCGGAGGTAGTTGAGGACCCAGTTGTCGCTGGCCTCCTATCCCCCACTAATACAGTCGCCTGCAAGAGACCATGCCTTGATACCCAGTACTACGAGACCTACAACTTGGATCACGTCGAATTAGTCGACATTTCTACCACTGGGATCGAACGGCTGACGCGCCGCGGGGTCGTCGCTGGCGGCGTCGAGTATGAATTCGACGCAGTGGTGTTCGCTACGGGCTTCGATGCAATGACTGGAACGCTGCTAGCTATGAATATCACCGGTCGCGGAGGGCTACGGCTTGAAACGGCATGGAAAGCTGGCCCACGCACCTACCTGGGTCTTAGCGTCCCCCAGTTTCCAAACCTGTTCACGGTCACTGGACCCGGGAGCCCGTCGGTGTTGACAAACATGATCATGGCTATCGAGCAACATGTCGAGTGGATCTGCGACTGCCTGACCGCTCTACGAGACGCTGACCACCAGATGATTGAAGCGACAGAGCCAGCCGCTGATGACTGGGTTGATCATGTCAATAGAATCGCAGATCAGACCCTGTATCCAAGCTGCAATTCTTGGTATCTAGGAGCCAATATTCCAGGAAAAACCAGAGTCTTTATGCCACTTATAGGTTTTCCAGATTATGCAGAAAAGTGCACCGAGGTCGCAGCAGACGGGTATAGCGGTTTTGTCGTCACGTGACCGCCAATCTCCACTTACCGTTCAAATTGGCGATATCACCCAAGTCAACGCAGACGCGATCGTGAATGCCGCAAATTCTGCGTTAGCAGGCGGCGGGGGTGTTGACGGCGCTATTCATGCTGTCGGCGGGCCCGCAATCTTCGAAGAATGCCAGGTAATTATCGCTCAGCAGGGTTCGTGTCCAACAGGGACTGCAGTCGCTACGTCCGGCGGTTCCCTCCCCGCGCGATGGGTGATTCATACAGTTGGCCCCATTTGGAGCCAGCACGACCCGCTTGAGAATCGCAATCTGTTGGCTAGCTGCTATGGCGCCTCACTAGACCTAGCCGCGAAACTCGGCGCAAAGACAGTTGCATTCTCCGCGATCAGCACAGGCGTCTACGGGTATCCTCGAGAACTCGCCGCACCTGTAGCGGTCTCGACAGTCCGAGATTGGCTCACCAAGAACGGTTCAACTGTCTCTGTTGAAGCTGTTTCATTGGTCTGCTTCGATCAGGAAAACTTTGATCTATGTCAACACGCGCTTGAAGACAACATCTGATTCAGTATTCATCAAGTCACATTTGGCTCGCGAATGACCCTCCTGTCACTCCACCGCTGTTATGTTGGCTCTGCCCCGTTCGGACTCCTAGCGCAGCCCGATGGGGAACCGACAGAAGGGCCCTTTGACCAAAATGCCGGAAAACGAAGAAATAATCCGACTCGAAGAGGTCTACAAAATCTTTGGGCCGCAACCTCGGGGCAGGGCCTTTGACTTGGCTCGCTCCGGTGTTCACAAGAACGAAGTTCAGAAACAATCAGGGCATGTTGTTGGCCTGAGTGACGTGTCATTTTCCGTCGCAAAGGGCGAGATCTTCGTAGTAATGGGTCTATCAGGCTCCGGTAAGTCGACCGCTATTCGTACCGTCAACAAGCTCCATGACGTCACGTACGGCCAAGTACTGGTTGATGGCGTTGACGTGCAAACCCTTGAAGGCAAAGCCCTGCAGGCTTTTCGGCGCGAAAAGATGGGCATGGTGTTTCAACATTTCGCG
>DGLO01000003.1 GCA_002388005.1 Candidatus Neomicrothrix sp. UBA4542 | reverse complement strand
AGACCGAAATAAACGCTTTGTAGCAGACTAGAAGAGCGCTGGACGTTATGACAATTGGGCCTACCTGGCGTAGAATAGGCAAGAACTTATTTTATTTTGGCCGACCTAAGGCGACAATTCCGGCAAACTTTTATCTGAGCGCTATAGAAAACCAGACGGCTCAGGTAGGGAAATCAGTTATTTTCCTTACGAGTTGTCCTGTATAATAATGCGCGAGCCGATGACGGGAGCCGGTGGCTTTACCCACAGCCACCAAGTAACACCGAACGGTTGCCCTGCGGCCCGACAATATCGAACCGTACTTAAAATTGAACCGCACTTAAATCGCAGCCAATAACGCTGCCTCGCTGAACAAATAGGAGCAACGATGTCTCGAATCAAACGGGTGGTGCTGTTTCAACCAGCGTCAGCCGGTGGAAACTTTGAATACGTAGCCATACCCAGGCAAGGACTGCTTTTCCTCTCGGGTGCATTAGCCCAATGGGACGGTCCCAATGTT
The DNA here is from genome assembly GCA_002388005.1 of Candidatus Neomicrothrix sp. UBA4542. Classification (GTDB taxonomy): domain Bacteria; phylum Actinomycetota; class Acidimicrobiia; order Acidimicrobiales; family Poriferisodalaceae; genus UBA2110. Next base: position 2,051 of record DGLO01000003.1, on the reverse strand, counting down.
TATGAGCGAGAGATCTGGTTCGAAGACCGCTCTGGTTTGATCGATCCCGACAAAGACCTTGAGGGTGTAGACATCTTGATGGTCACTGCGCTCATCAATGAGGCGCCTCGCGGGTATCAGATTGCCAAGTTGGCAAAGCTACACCACCCTGAGTTAATCACCATCGGCGGCGGTCCTCAGATGAGTCCTCTGGCCGAGGAAGCCTTCAACAATGGCGACTTCGATGTGATAGTTCAGCGCGAAGGTGAAGATATCATTGGTCAACTGTCCGACGTGCTCTTAGAGCACCGAGGGAGTGACCGGGACCAATATCTGGCGAAAATTCCTGGCATCAGCTACCGAAAAGACGGCGGCATCGTCCAGACCAATCGCCAAGGATTGGTCAGCCCCGACTTCGTGGAGCTGCCCGATTTCCGCTCCATCAAAGACCTTAACTCCGGCAACCCCATGGTCGGAGCTGTTATAGAAACTATACGTGGGTGCACCGAAAGCTGCACCTACTGCCAGGTTATCCAACAATTCCTCGGTTACCGGATGATCTCCCGGGAGGTCGAGTTCAAGCGGCTGGCCCAATTGCGGGATTTGGCTGCCGACGGCCTGGTACACACCTCGAGGAATGGAACCTTCCAGGTGTTTATCTCCGATGACCTCCATGCGCCGCCCCTGCGTGCGGTCAAGTTCCGCGATGAGCGTTTGACTCGACTGCAAGGTTGGAATGGCCACACCGACGGCATGAACATGATTTGCCAAGTCCGAGCTGAGGTCGGCCAAGATCCGGAGTTGATCACAGCCATGCAGAATGCCAACATCAAAATGGTCTACGTTGGTGTGGAGTCGGATAACGCCGAAAATCTGATCGCGGTGAACAAACGGCAGGAACCCGGCCAGATGCACAAGGATCTACACTACATCAATGAAGCTGGATTAACCGTGGTCGCCATGACCATCATCGGCCTGCCATTTGATACTGAAAAGAGCATCATGGACCTAGCGGACTGGGTAACGACGGTTAGCAAATATCAGACCGTCAACTTCTTGACTCCGTTGCCCGCCACCTCCAACTGGGACTCTCTAGTCCCATTGGACGAGAATGGCGAATTACTGGCCGAAGGAACCATGCGGCCCTACCATCTCTACACGGGGAGGCAGTTCGTCCATCAGGACAAGCGCTGGACTATGCAGGAGAGCCGAGATCTCTTTGACCGCTACTCAGCCAAGCTAAATCCAGTGGACGATGTTTACCGGCGCGTCTTCCGGATTCTCCGCACCTACAAGCTAAGACTGGCGGCTACCAGCCGAGACCTTAGTGACACGCTTGCTTCTAAGTTGAACGAAGCGACCGAGGCACTTAAAAACTGGTCGGACGCTGCTTCCCTAACGGGTCTGGAATTTGGCGAGAACATCACGGAACGTGTCAGTGAGCTTGCCGATCAGATCCGAGCGGTGTCCCAACCTCTGGCCAACGCCCGGAAAGAGGCGGCGGACGCCATTGGCAGTCAGGTGAATGACTTGTCGGAATCCATGAAGCTGCTGACCGGACCGACCGGCAACCGGGAATTGGCCTTGGACATATCGGGCCGAATCACCGAGCTCGCAGAGCTGATCGACTCGACAGTGACCGTTTCAACCAAAGGAGGCGCCAGGGCCTAGCCGCCCCGGTGCCGTCTTAGTTGCAACTTTCAAACGCGGGTTTTGCATCCCATAACTCAATGATGGGTCGTCCTTGTTCATTTGTGTTTTGTGAGATCCCGTGATCGGGATTTGGCGTGAGTGTACGTGCTGGGGAAAATATGAACGGTAATCACAGGGTTTTAGTCACGGGGATGGGAATAATCAGTCCCCTTGGTCTGGACGTGGCAACAACTTGGGACGGCATCGTTAATGGCCGTTCGGGAGTCGACTACATCACTGCCTTCGATCCGGAAGGCTATGACACCCATTTCGCCGCGGAAGTAAAAGGGTTCGACCCTGAAAATTACCTGGACCGCAAAGAAGCACGGCGGATGGACCGGTTCGCGCAGTTTGCAGCAGTTGCAGCCCAACAAGCTTGC
>DGLO01000127.1:2593-2769 GCA_002388005.1 Candidatus Neomicrothrix sp. UBA4542 | reverse complement strand
GCAGCCCCACCAACGACCGCATTTGTTGCTCCGACCGTTGCGATCACCAGGTTCGGAATCCCGGTTCGAGTTTCAGAAGTGACCGACCAAAGTTGGTTGGTTATCGACCCTTGTGGCGACGCCAAAGAAGTATCGACAGCATTCCCCGTTCGCGAAACCGAGGTTGTTCTCGACCC
>DGLO01000127.1:0-2211 GCA_002388005.1 Candidatus Neomicrothrix sp. UBA4542 | reverse complement strand
GAACTTAACCTAAGAGTTGCTTTGGCGGTGTCGCAACGGCTCCAGGAAAGAGAGATTCGAACTCTGCTGACGCGCACCGGCGACTACTACATAGAACTCGACGAGAGGGTCGCCTTGGGCGACGCAGCGAACTCTGCTGCCCTGGTCTCGATTCACCACAACGCGCCAATCGCTGCGGCATCGAACACGCCAGGAACCGAAGTATTCGCGCAAACCGGAGACGACCAATCGGCACGGCTCGCCGGATTGCTTCACGAACACGTTTTCGAGGCGCTCAGCACTATCGAAAACCTCCAATGGACCTCGAGATGGGACGCAGGAGCCCTCAGAGTCGTCAACTCCGAAGGAGCAGATGCTTACAGCCTTGTCCGTAAACCGCAGACCACAAACGCCCTTCTAGAGATCGCTTACCTCGCCAGCCCATCTGAAGGTCAGTTCCTCGCAACCGACGAATACGTCCAATTGATTGCACACCCGATAGCCACTGCTATCGAAACCTTCCTCATGACTGACCAACTCGGCACCCCACTTCTTCATCGACCACGAGTCCATAACCCCTCTGGAGGCCGTCGTACATGCCCGACCGTTGACCTCGAATGAAAACTATTTGATTAGACCGGAAACCCGCGCCCCTGCGTCTAACTTGGCGGACATTCGTCATTGAATGGAGATCCAATGGATACCGAACTGACCTACCTAGCTTGGAGCGCCTTTCTTTGCATCGTGCTCTGGTTGCCTTATGTACTTGAACGCGTCCAAAGCCAAGGACTCGTCACAACACTGAACTACCCGGAGCGTCCCCCAACGCCCGCGGCATGGGCCCAACGCGCCCACCGAGCTCACCTCAACATGGTCGAGAACCTCCCCGCCTTCGCTGTGCTGGTAATCATTGCGCACCTCACCGACGTCAACGCCGCGACCGGAGCAGCGCTCTTCTTTTGGGCTCGCCTCCTACACGCGGTCGTCCACATCATGGGTATTCCTTACATTCGCACCCTCGCCTTTGCTGCGAGTTGGATCGGAATGCTCATCATCTTCTTCTCGGTTTTGTAGACAGGCAGACGTACATTCGCTATCTCCACAGCCGCACTCCCAGAGCTTTGCCTAGCCAGCACCCACCGTTATCGTGCCCTTCATACCGGGATGTAAAGAGCAAAAAAACTCGTAGGTCCCCGGCTGAGAAATTTCAATGGTTGCCGCTCGGCCGCCGCCCACCACTCCACTATCGAACTCACCGGTGGGATTCTCAGGGGTGCCAGCCGTAATGCTGTGAGCCTCAGGATCGGCGTTGAAGAACCTGATCTTTCCAGGTACGGCCGCCTCCGCCACCTGATAGTCAAAATCGGCGATCAAGTTGGTGTTGCCAGCCGTTCTCGACCCCAAAAACCCCTTCGCCGCAGCCTCGGGATCTGACAAGGGCCAAATCGAAGGGTTCCACATGGAAAAAGCTCCAAGCTGATTGTCATGCGCGGCGTCAGCCCAGGCATGGATCATCCATCCCTCGCTGGCATCACCTTGAGGACGGTCCAAGGGACCGTCCTCCTTCCCAGCACACACCGAAGGCAGCACCGTCACGTCCTGCCCAGCAAGGCGACACAGGTTGTAATGAATGTGCCAATTGTCCAGTGGTCCGCTGAACCCCTCGAAATGGTCATCACCGACGAAGAAGAACGGCATATAAAACGCAGCCCCCGCGATCTCTACCTCACCGCCCTTCCACGCACCGTCCTTGCAGCGGCCCAGAGCCCCGAATGGGGGACTGCTATCGCCCGCGGCGACGTACAAAAGAATTTCTGGCGTACCAGGGTCAAATTTCCCGTCCACGACCAATTCAAAATTAGTGAAGTGGGACCCCATATTTGGCGTTTGATTTCCATCGGGAAAATATCCCGCTGCGCACGCGTCGTTCACATCGGTGTATCGATTCAATGCCGACTGAACCTCCGCAAGCTGCCCTACCAAAGACACCAGCTCAGCGTTGGTCATGTTCAGCGCAGCGGGAATCTCAGCCCCAGAGTCCATTAACTCTTTCAGATCAGCAAAAGAACACGGCAAGTCAACCGTTTGACATCGCGTCTGGCTGCCGCGGGGACCCTCGATTAGCGCTGGAATGATCTGGTCGCCACTTCGGGCGAAAACATATCTCGTGTACCCGACTCGACCCATCGGAGTGTCTGGCATCACCGCCGGAGCAAAAGCATCCGCCGAAGG
>DGLO01000017.1:70551-93950 GCA_002388005.1 Candidatus Neomicrothrix sp. UBA4542 | reverse complement strand
AGGTTTCGGCGGCCTTGAAGGCCTACGGACTAATGGCAACTAGTGCTGATAAGGGCGCAGTGCGCGACCTAACGGGTCTTGGGTAGTAGTTAGCACTATCTGTGGGCTCCACATTTGAGGCTCTTGTAATACCAGCGTTTCGCCGACTTCGGATACCGGATTTCTTGTGCTGTTCAGTTCGAGTTCATCAATTTGATGACTTACCTCCTCAGGGTCCGCGGTAGCTTCCGAGCATGGAGATTTTTGGGGTAGTCAACGCTTCCCCTGATTCCTTGGCTGGATTTTCGGTGGTTTCGGACCAAGCAGCAGCCGAAAAGTATGGGGCTCGTCTAGTCGCGGAGGGTGCAGATCACCTAGACGTTGGAGCTCAGGCATCTCATGGAGACGCGGCCTTCGTCACTGCGGACGAAGAATGGCAGATTGTTGAGGGTCCCTTGAGGGGGCTCCTTTCTTTAGACGTCGACGTAGCAATTGACACATGGCAGGTCGAAACAGCTCGGCGCGCGCTTGATGCAGGCGCGTGTGTGCTCAACGCCGCAGACGCGTTGCAAACCGACCAAATGATCGAACTGGCAGCTGAACGCGAGGTTCCGGTGGTTTTGCCGTTCATGTTGGGACCGGACCCTCGGCATCTCAAACATGTCGAAGGCGACCCGGTGCAGGTGATGGTCGACTGGTTCGACCTTCAGTTGGAACGAGCAGCACGATGGGGAATTCGCGAACGATTAATGCTTGACCCTGGGACAGGTTTTGCTCCCCCCCATTGGGACTGGGAAGACCGATTTCAGTATCAGAAGATTATTTACACCGGATTAGATCGGCTGCGCTCCTTTGAGCTACCGATCTACGTACCCATTGCGTGGAAACAGACACCAGATCGACTCGAGCTGATCGACTTGGTTCTGGCTCAAGAAGTGGAGTATGTGAGAGCTCACATTCCACTTCAGATACGACAACGTCATGCCGCAATTCGCGAGGGAATGCCGCTACCAACTTCTGACTTATTGACCGGGTACGAGTGAGAACTAACTCGGTAATGCCTCAAGTCGGGCTCTTACATGCTTATGGTGAGGAGTTAAAGCGAGCCAGTCTCGATCTTCGATATCGGTCAGCTCATTTACTGCGACACCATGAATTCGATGTTCACCAGTTTCGTCGGGGTACTCCATTCCGAAACCATGCGGGAGACTTACCTGGCCTTCCATCATCGTCTCAGTGATGTCAACCGGAGCCTCGGCTTCACCACGTTTAGTGATGATTCGCACCTTTTGCCCCTCTCCAACCCCGATTCGATTGGCATCGGAAGGGTGAATTCGCAGCGCTCCGTCCTTGTCTTTCTTGCGCCACGATGGATCCCTGATGACATCGTTGACCGTAGACGATCGATGTTCGCCAGCTGTAAGAACAAAGGGGTAAGCATCTGACGGAGAAGCGGGCTCCTCTTGGGCCAGACAGCGCAACTCATCGACTAATTCGGGGATGTACAGATGAATTTTCCCGTCGGGAGTCTTAATGCGATCGAAACTGGACGCGTAGTCACTGGTGCTGAACACCATGCCGGATTTGGCTTCCAGTAAGGAGTCAAACAAGTTACTGGCGAGTTCTAGCCCCTCACCGTTCACTCCGGCCGCACGCAACGAATCCGGGAAGCGCATAGATGCTTGCATCGCTGAAGCGAACATCACCGCTGCCGGTCCCATCCGCCCAAGACTTTGTCCAAGGCTTCGGTACAGCGCTGTAGGGAGCTTTGAGCCAAGGTCAGGATTGTCTGCCGATAAGCGTGTAAACGTATCGATGAACTGCTCCCGACCTTGTTTAGCAGCCTCGGTCAGCTCGTCGACACCTTCAGGCATCCCTCCCATCGCTTCAACCAAACGTGAGTGGATCTCAGCTTCGGGAAGACTGTCTCCCAAGGGTTCAAAGATCGGTTGCCGAATATGGAAATAGTTGGATGGCATTTCGCCCGCAAAGAAAGTCGCTTCAGGCTTTTCGTATTGAGAACATGCCGGAAGGACGTAATGGGCTTGACGGGCCGTTTCCGTCATCGCCACATCGATCACTACGAGACAGTCAAGTTTTTTGAATGCTTCACGAAAGCGTTTGGAATCTGGAAGCGAATGCACCGGGTTTGCTGATTCGACGATCATCCCACGAAATCGGTCCGGATGGTCTGTATCGATGGCATCAGGAATTGCAGCGCAGGCCACCATGCCGCACAAAAGGGGAGTGCCGGTCACGGGCTCGGTTGCTCCGTCAGGACTATGCCCACAGATTGGCGCGAGCCGGACCGGGATATTCATGCCACCTTCGATGCCAAAATTTCCCGTAAGTAGATACAGGAGCCGCTGTAACCAACTATTTAGGGTCGAATGGGGGGCCATCTCGATCCCAAGGTCTTCTTCGGTGGCCATTGAGTGAGCGTTTGCCATGGTTCGCGTCGCTGATCGAAGGTCCTCTTCTGCGATGCCACATTTCCTCGCATAATCTGCGATGTTCACTTCTTCCATCAACGGTTGAAGCTCTTCCCAGCCGACGCACTGCTCTGCCAAAAATCGGTCGTCAGTCAAGTCTTCTTCCACCATGATTGCCAGAACAGCGGCGAGCGCCCACGCGTCGGTACCCGGTTTCACCCTGAGGTGATGATCTGAAATATTGGCGGTTTCGGAAATCCGAGGATCAAATACGACGATCTTGCGGTCATCATCATTTTTGATCGCGTTGAGAACATTTCGGGTCTCTGGAAAACCGTGGCTTTGCCACGGATTCTTTCCAATGAAGACAGCACAGTCCGTGTGATGAAAGTCCGGGGTAGCTCCAACGTCTTGTCGACCAAAAAACTTTCCCTGTACCCAATACATTCCAGTTTTTTCTTGCGCCAAAGCGTTGCTTCTGTACTGGACCCCCAAGGTTTGCAACACGCTGCGAGCGTAGGCACCTGGGAAGTGGTTGCCTTGTCCGCCTCCGCCGTAGTACAAGATCTTGTCTCCGCCATGGGTATCGCGGATTCCTACGAGTTGGTCAGCGACTTCCTTGATGGCTTGGTCCCAACTGATTTCGGCGAAGGTTCCATCTTCCATACGTTTCATCGGGGCGGTCAGCCGGTCACGACCGTTTTGATAGTGGTTGACACGTAAACCCTTCTCGCAGGTGTACCCCTTGCTTGCTGGATGAGCCTTGTCACCGCGAACTCGGATGATCTCGCGGTCATCAATCCGGACCTCGATTCCGCAGTTGACAGAACAAAGCACGCATGCCGTTTTGTGCCACACCTTGGTCGGATCGGTTTCGGTTGCAATTTCTTCGGTCGATTGCTCGAGGCCACTGTCGCTCATTAGTCCGTCCCTCCGACACAACCATGCTAGAGCGATGGAACACTCCTAGTCGATCCACACCGACCCAGAGAAATTATCGCTCCGGAGATTAGTAACGTGCAGCCATGAGCGCGAATACGAGGAATTACGTAAAAGCCATCTATGGCTTCGACGCGGTGGTTCAACGTGTCGAACCGTCACGTTGGGAAACACCATCCCCATGTGAGGGCTGGTCAGCGCTTGATGTACTTGCTCACAACATCGGTATGTGCAGAATGATCGCCGGAATAGCGAGAGGAATATCTGCAAGCGGCGCGGAGCACCCGGTTGTACTCCACCCACAACACGAGTGGGTAGATGCTCGTGACGACGTGCTTGAGGCGCTTGATCACCCAGAGGCACTTCAAGTAGAGGTCGGAACTCCTTGGGGGCGCTTAGAGGTCGACCGCTTCGTGGGCATAGTCGTTGTTGATCCGCTGCTGCACACTTTCGATCTAGCTGAAGCTTCCGGTCAGTTGGTCATTCTCGACGAGGACCTCGCCTCAGCGGGATACAAGCAACTCGAAAAAGCTGGAGACATGATTCGCGGTGAACGATTCGGTCCGGCCGTACCCGTCGCATCCGACGCTTCCGTTACCGATAAATTGATAGCCATCGCGGGTCGTACCGCGACCTAGGGGGAGGTCCAGCATGCGCGTTCAGGTCGATACCGAAAAATGTCAGGGACATAACCGCTGCTTTTCGTTAGCACCTGAGTTGTTCGACGTAGATGACTACGGATATGCGACGGAACTAGGTGACGGAGAGGTACCAAGCGACCTTGAGGACAAGGCACGGCTAGCAGCTGCAAATTGTCCCGAATTTGCTATATCCATCGAAGAATGACAACCAACTCAAATGATCTCGGGACCCTCTGTTGGCTCACCAGAGTTGTTAGCTGCGCAGTTTGCTAACAGTTTGACCTGCGCCCCATTGGTTCGCTTCCAGAGCCAACAAGATGTCGACAAGGTTGTCGTCCCGAATTCTTTCGAGTTCGTCGATCGTGTGATGCCCTGATTGAGCATCAGATTGCTCGCCGATCCGCTGAGTTAGCGCGTCGGTAAGTTCAGGGGTGTCGGTGAGCTTGGACCAAGGCCACGAAAGAGTCGGACCGAACTGGCTAATGAAATGAGCCATGCCGCCCTCACCACCGGCGATCCGGTAATTCTCGAACAGTCCCATTTGAGACCAACGCAGTCCGAAGCCGAAACGGATAACGTCATCGATCTCTTCAGTCGTAGCGACCCCGTCACTTACCAACCACAGAGCCTCCCTCCACACTGCTTCAAGGAGACGGTCAGCAATAAACGCGTCGATTTCGACCCGAACATGCAGAGGATGCATGCCGGCAGCGTCATATAGCGCCATCGCTCGAGAGATCGACTCGGACGAAGTTGACTCGCCTCCCACCACCTCAACCATGGGAAGCAGATACACCGGGTTAAATGGATGACCCACGACGAGTCGTTCGGGATGCCTCAGGTCTGCTTGTAAGACGCTTGGCTTCAAGCCCGAAGTGGAAGAAGCGATCAACGTTGCTGCATCGACGGAATCCTCGATTTGTCCCAGAATTATCTTCTTCAACTCGAGTATCTCTGGGACGTTCTCTTGCACAATGTCGGCATCTCGAACGGCAGCGTCAATCGAGTCAACAAAAGTCAACGCTCCTTCGCGTTCAGGTTCGATGCCCATTCGGGTCCAGGCATGCCGAGCATTGTCGACAACATGAGCAACAACCTTGGGAGCGGTAGCCGATGGGTCGGTCACGGCAACATCCACTCCGCGAAGGAGCCAACGAGCGGCCCAAGCGGCACCAATAACTCCAGCCCCCACGATCGCTACACGTTCAGGCAATGCGCTTTGATCGGTCATTGATGGTGCGCAGTGAGTTCCAGCGTTTCGCGAACCCGGTCTGGTCCGATGACCTCGAAATTCAAGGACTCGAGAATTTGTTTCGCCCGAGCGGTGAGACTCTCATTTGTAGCGAGCTGGCCGCGATCTAGATACAGGTTGTCTTCAAGACCAACCCGCGCATTTCCTCCCGCCACCGCTGCCAGAGCGACGTACGGTAACTGGTCTCTGCCAAGTGAAAATGCCGAAAATGTCCACTCCTGGGGAACATTGTTCACCATCGCCATAAACGTGTTGAGGTCATTGGGCGCTCCCCATTTGACGCCCATGCATAGCTGAACCATTACGGGTGAATCGATCAGACCGTCATCTACTAATGATTTCGCTTCCCACAGTTGACCCGTGTCGAAGATTTCGATCTCTGGTCGAACACCAAGTTGTTGAATCTGACGAGCCATCTCGGCGAGGGTGTCATGAGTATTGGTTGCTACGTAGTTCCCTTCCCCAAAATTCATGGTTCCACAATCGAGAGTGCAGATTTCCGGTAGCAGTAAACGGACGTGATCGAGTCGCTCAGTAGCACCAACGAGATCGGTTTGTCGAGAGTCAAGCGGTAGAGGCTCCTCCACCGAACCAATCACGAGATCGCCACCCATACCCGCAGTCAGATTGAGCACGACATCGGTGGATGAGGCCCGAACTCGTTCCACCACTTCTTGGTAATACGCGATCTGGCGGTCGGGATCTCCCGTAATTGGATCCCGGACATGAACGTGGGCAATAGCCGCACCCGCCCGAGCCGCGGCGATGACATCGTTGGCGATCGCCTCGGGAGTGAAAGGAACTTTGTCTGATTTCCCAACAGTGTCTCCAGCGCCGGTGATTGCACAGGTGATGAAAACTTCAGTCATCCTCGGCCTCCTTTGAGTGAGTGAATCCTAGAGACTCAGGCCGCATGTTGAGGGTTCGGCAGAGCACTCGCATCCTCGAATAGACCTCATCGGTGTCGAGGTAAGTGCCGCGGAGTTGGCGGATACCTTCGCGGCTTTCAAACGCCTCTCTTCCGTGCAAGATGCGACGGTTGTCAAAAGCGATCAAATCGCCGGGTTCTAAGTCATAACGAATTTGAAACTCGTCGCTGTTAGCGATGTCACCGAAACGCCGCAGCGAATAATACGCGTCGTCTAACGCATCAGAGGCCATGGCCGGAAATCCGCGGACCGGGTGAAATGCCCTGAATGTCCACGGAATTCGACCATCCCCTTTATCAATGATGGGCCCAGTCCAACGGTGATCATGGTTGCTGTCGCGGTTAAAGAAGGTCCACTCAAGGGTCGTCAACCAACGAAATACGTCCGGTTCCGCCGTTTGGAGGTACTGGCCTACAGCAAGCCCGTCGGTCATAGTTGACTGTCCACCGGTCACATCGTTCTCAAGACAATGTAAAAGTTGAAACCCGGGCGGGGTTTCCCTCGTGGGTAGGTCACTGTGGGCTGGGAGCCTCGAATTTGTGTTCGCCGTCGAGTTTGGATCTAGATCGACACTCACGTGCCAAGTAAGACCAAAGTTTGAATCTCGCAAAGCTCCGATGCGAGCACCCACCAACCCCACTATTTCCCGCTCGCAGGGCAGACCAGTGAGTCTCGCTACTCCGATCTCCAAAAGATCGTGCAGCCATGCAGTCAGAGCCCTGTCGTCGTCAAGAACGGACGATCCATTATGAGTCGGCGGTTCTTGCAGGTCAGCGACAACCCAAGGTTTGGGTTCCGGCAACAAAGCAAACGGACGGTGTAGCTCATCAGCAACATGTCGCAGCCATCCCGGATGGAAGCTTGCCCGACGATCTTCAGGGACGAACTCGACTACCAACGCCCCGGCATCAACCGACGCAGATCCGATTGTCGTGGACATATCCATATCTGTTACGTCCAAACCATTCTCTTTCGAGCGAGGATCGATTCCATCAGGACCCACAGCATTTTCTCGAAGCCACAGTGGATGACATTCGAGTTGTTGACCATCAGGCCAGATGACGAGAACCCCGCCTCGCGGCAATATTTTGACGGTCTCAAGTGCGGCCCATGGATACCGGTAATAATCGGGCGTGAGTAGATCCTTCATCTCAATGCCACTTGCACTGGTGACGCACACGGAGGTGGGTGGTGAGTTTGCATTGGGTCAAACTCGCAGCTTTCGACGCGGGATGGGCCTTCTAATAACGAAACCGTAGTCAACAAGAATTGGTAACTGGATCAATCTTCTCGGGTGACGTGAAGCGTCGGATCTCCTAGCTTTGCAGCGATGCCAAAACGCGACGTCTACACACACGGCCATCAACCAGCTGTTGTCAATCAACATGCGCGACGCACAGCAGACAAGTGCGCCGCTTTCGCCCGTGACGTTATTGCAGAAGATTCTCAAATATTGGATGTCGGATGTGGCCCAGCCTCCATCACCGCAGGGTTAGGCGACTGGGTGCCAAACGGTACTGTCACAGGAATCGAAATCGCCTCGGACATCCTTGAAGTCGCGAGACAGACCATCGAAGCTTCGGGGTTAGAAAACGTCGTTGTAGAGCAAGCTTCGGTATACAAATTGCCGTACGAAGACGGCTCTTTTGACGTCGTATACGCGCACCAAGTGTTGCAACACCTGACCGACCCCGTTGCGGCTCTAAAAGAAATGGCTCGTGTGGCGCGTGTCGGGGGTTACGTAGCGGTCCGAGACGCGGACTATTACACGATGTGTTGCAGTCCCGAGTCACAAATGATCGAGGAATGGCGTCGGATCTACTGTCTTGTCGCCCGTCACAATGGGGCAGAGCCAGATGCTGGCAGACACCTGCTCGGCTGGTTCCATCAGGCGAGTATTAAGAATGTGCATACATCCGCCTCGGCCTGGGCCTACTCGTCGCCAGAAGAACGTGCTAACTGGGGTTTCTCGTGGGCGGAGCGATGCCTGACGACGAGCTTCGCCGAACAAGCAGTGGAATACGGGTACGCCACTCGAGCAGAGCTAGAAGCGATCGCAGATGGCTGGCGTGAGTGGGCCACCAACCCCGACGGGCATTTCCACTTCATTAATGGTGAAGCCCTAGCGCAGATCTCGTAGGTAAATCGTTTTTCAGGAAGAAGGCAGCGAATGAACTCGTTACCACTACCCGACAACTTCCCGGCCTTAGTAATTCGCGCTGCAAACGAATTCGGGTCCACTGAAGCAATTTCTGACGGCGAAGTGAGTTTCGATTTCACTGAAATGGGACGTCGAATCGAAGAAACCGCGGCTGGTTTAGTCGCATCCGGCATAGAACCCGGTGACAAGGTTGGGCTTTGGGCCCCCAATTCCTGGGAATGGGTGGTAGCGGGCATGGCTGTGTTTCGCGCTGGGGCGGTTCTCGTACCGGTGAATACGCGATTCAAAGGACGCGAAGCAGCCTTCGTGTTGAACAAAGCGCGAGTCAAACTCCTCTTCACCGTTGTCGGTTTTCTGGGCAACGACTACGTGTCGGACCTTCGAAATTCAGGTGAAACAGTTGACTCTTTGACTGACATCATTGTTTTGCGTGGAGACGTTCTCCCCGAGACCATCTCATTCGAAGAGTTTCTCTCTCGAGGGAACAACAAAGATTTAGATGAAGTTGAACAGCGCACCGCTCGCGTATCAGGGTCAGATCTAGGTCTCATCATGTTTACCTCCGGAACGACTGGGCTTCCCAAAGGAGTGATGGTGGAACAGGGGCCAATTATCAGAGGGTTCAGTCATTACGCGCGAGAACTAGGGATGAGACAAGGGGATCGCATGCTTATCGTCAACCCTTTTTTTCACGCATTTGGCTTCAACGGAGCGATCAACCCCTGCTTTATCCATGGAGCAACCATGTTGCCGCACCCAATTTTCGATGTGCCGAAGGTGCTAGAGAGAATCGAAAATGATCAAGTCACCGTCTTTCCAGGACCTCCGGCCATTTTTCAAGGCTTGATCAACCATTCTGAACTCGACCGATATGACACTTCGAGCCTTCGGTCCGCTCTCACAGGAGCGGCAAATGTTCCCGTCGAAACAGTCGTAGGTATGCGTGAACGCCTTGGGTTTGAAACGGTGATAACCGCCTACGGAATGACTGAGACTCACGGATTGGTAACGATCTGCTCAGCGGATGACCCTCCTGACGTTGTAGCCACAACGAGCGGCAAGGCGCTGCCAGGCATTGAACTGAAATTGATCGATGACGACGGGAACGAGGTCGCGGCGGGAGAGCCAGGTGAACTTTGGGTTCGAGGTTACGCGGTTATGCGTGGTTATTTAGATGAACCGGAGCAGACCGCTGAGACCATCGATGGCGAAGGATGGATGCGCACCGGCGACATCTGCGTCATGAACTCCGCGGGCTACATCGACATCACTGACCGTAAGAAAGACATGTTCATCAATGGTGGATTCAACGTATACCCCGCAGAGATTGAGCGAACGATGCTCGAACATTCGCTAGTGGGTCAGGTAGCTGTGATCGGTGTTCCCGACGAACGTCTAGGTGAAGTTGGTGCAGCGTTTGTCGTACCGAGCCCTCAAGGAACTCCAAAGGTCGCTGATTTACTCGGCTGGTGCCGGGAAGAAATGGCCAACTACAAGGTGCCGCGGTATTGCTGGATCGTCGAGGCACTGCCTCTCAATCCGTCTAACAAAGTTCTGAAGACTGAACTCAGAGAACACGCTACGGAACTGATGAGATAAATCCCTTGCCTGTGAAGAGCCGAAAAATCAGGTGAGCAGGTTGTGTCTAGTCAAGAAAGTCTGGATTCTCGGCGAGGATCTTGTCGTAAATCGGTTGGTAACTGAACCAGCCTGCCAGGTTACTTCCGGTCTGTAGCGCTGTCGTTTGAGCCACTTCGTGTCGTATCGGGATAGGTGTTCCTGCCGCCTCAGCCAATAACTGGCTTTGGCAAGTGCGTTCCATCGTGATGAACCACCATGCGGCTTCCTCGACGGTGTGCCCAACGGTGAGCAGGCCGTGATTTTGGAGAATCACAGCTTTCTTGTCTCCCAACGCTTCGCCGATCCGGTCGCCCTCATCGGTGTCAAGTACCACACCCGTGAAGTCGTTGAACAATGCGTGATCTTCGTAGAACGCGCAAGCATCTTGTGTAAGCGGATCGAGAAGCCGCCCAAGGCTCGACCATGTCTTGCCATACAAAGAGTGTGTGTGAGCGGCAGCGATGACGTCGGGACGGGCTTTATGCACGCGACTGTGAATCGCGAATGCCGCATGATTGAGGGGATAGCGCCCTTCGACGATATTGCCAGCATGATCTACCAACAGAAGATCCGAGGCTTTGACCTGGCTGAAGGCAACGCCGAAAGGATTCACCCAGAAATGGTCGGCAAGTTCTGGATCTCTTGCGGTTACGTGCCCCGCCACTCCCTCTTCAAAACCGAATTTTGCAAACACACGGAAAACTGAAGCGAGGCGCTGTTTGCGGTGTTCACGTTCTTGCTCAATCGAATCGAACACCGGCGCGCTTGGGATCATGTCATCAATCGTTGTGATGGGATCGGCAGTATTGGTCATGCATCTCAGTTTAGAACTCCCGCACTTACCATGTCTTTGCTCTGAGTTCTTGCAGGCACAGTTGACTATCGTGACGGCGGAAGAAGCCAGACGGCGATGGGGGAGTTGGTGACCGAAGTCGGTGCCTACACGGGGATTCGAGTTCTGGAAGTGGTGGAAGGGATAGCTGGGCCCTACGCCGCCAGGTTCCTTGCCGATCAAGGTGCCGATGTAATCAAAGTTGAATCACCGCAAGGTGACCATTACCGCAACGATCCCGGATTTCAAGCGATCAACCGAAATAAGCGGTCGGTAGTGGTGGCCGATGACAGCGATCTCATAGCAACTGCTGATGTAGTGATCGTGACTGGCCCAAATGAGGCAGATCGAGCCCGTCGTCTTGCCCCAGGGTCGGTGATTGTGTCCTTCCCTACTTGGGGATCGCAGGGACCGATGGTCGGTCAGCAAGGTTCCTCAGCTCAAGTAGCAGCGATGACTGGAATTGCCTGGAATCAGGTGAGTTGGACCGAGGGGCCGGTTCACGTTGTTCTCCCACTGGCTTCCTACGGAGCCGGAATGCTCGGAGCCTTAGCCATTGCAGCTGGTTTGTACGCTCGCGAAGCCCACGGCTTTGCTCCTACATATGAAGTGTCGGACGTGGCCGGATCAGGAGTGATGCAAGTTGGCGACTTTTGGTCGCCTGATACGACCCCGGAACGAGACGGAGCAAGCCCTCTGGGTCCGGCAGGAAGAGCTCCCGCATATCGTCCCTTTAGAGCAGCTGACGACCGGTGGTTCTTCGTAGCTTGCGGTACCCGCCGCTTCTATGAGTCGATGTTACGCGCCGTGGATCGTCTCGATCTGCTGGAAGATCCAGTCTTAACTAACCCTCCCTGGGGTCTCATCGAACCCGATCCGCTGGCTCAAATCACCCCGATTCTTGAGAACGTTTTCGCAACCCGCAGCCGGGAGGACTGGTTAGAAATTCTGCGAGCCGAAGATGTGCCGTGTCAGCCCATCCAGACAAGAAACGAATTCTTGGACTCTGATTTGGCCCGAACGAACGATCTGATGGCAACAATCGAACATCCCGAATTTGGGCCTCTCACGATGCCTACGCAACCCCTGATCTTGGATGCTTGTCCAGCTAACCCAATCCAGGCAGCACCCAAAGTGGGTGAACACACTCAAGAAGTACTTGCCCAGCCACATGTGCCGGCTAAAGGATCCGGACAAGGGGGACCGCCTTTGGCGGGGACTCGAGCAATTGATTTGGCGTCATTCATAGCGGGCCCCGTGATTAGTAGGCATCTGGCGATGCTGGGAGCTGATGTCATAAAGATCGAACCCCCTGAAGGCGATCCGTTTCGCACCTTTAGCCCGATGTTCAACGGCTGGAACCAGGGGAAGCGAGCAGTAACGCTAGACCTGAAAAGCCAAACAGATCGAACGTTTCTGTACCGGATGATCTTGGAGTCCGACGTGGTAGTCGAGAACTTCCGGCCGGGTGTTGCCGAACGGTTGGGTTGTTCCAGCGCCGAACTTCGACAACTCCGTTCGGATCTTGTTTTGGTAAAGAGCCCCGGTTACGGTTCGGACCAATCGCGAGCTAACCAACCGGCATTCGACCCCTTGCTGCAGGCGTTGGGAGGGATGATGGCGGCGCAAGGAGGAGAAGGCGATCCGGTCTTTTTGACCGTCCCAGTGCATGACGCTGCGACGCCCATCATCGCAGCGTTCGGCGTTGTTGCAGCGCTTTACCACCGGCTACGGACGGGGCAGACCCAAACGGTTCACACTTCGCTGGTACAAACCACCACAGCTGCACAATTAGCAGAGTTCGTGCATTACGAGACCCGACCTCTAGTCGCCGAAGGTGGCTTCGACCACAAAGGCCCCGACCAGGATCATTGTTTTATTGAACAAGAGGGATCGTGGATGTGGTCGGACCCTCTAGGTCAAGTGGCCGTTGAGACTAAAGGTTTTGTCGGCAGCGAAGTTGCTTTAGCTAACGGCTTAGTTTGTGAGCACCCGGATTCTTCAGGATGGGGACCGCTGAACCAAGTTGGGCAACTAATCAAAGGTGCCGGCCCACATCCCGACCGTGCTCCTCGATTCAACGAACACGAGCTTGAACTCCGTTCGGAATTCACTTAACGCGCTTTAGTTAGCTGAGACTTCACTCGACGTGGGTCACCTTTGGAGCTGGGGCGTTTGCTACGTCGACCCATCCAGATAGCAACCCCGAGGTGTAGCCGCCGTCAACGACCAGATGATGACCGTTGACCCAGCGAGATTCGCCGATAGCGAGCCATTCGATTGCTTCGGCGATCTCGTCGGGAGCGGCAGCGCGCCCTGAGTGACTGAGAACCCAATCGATGCGTTCGTCACCAATTTGCTCGCGAAAGGCTGGCAACAAAGGCGTCTCGACCGGTCCGGGACTCACCACGTTGCAGCGAATTCCCGTTCCTAAAAGTTCACCGGCGTGCAGCATGCTCCACACGATGACGGCTTCCTTAGAAAAGGTGTACGGATCAACACCCACTGAACGACCTCGATCACGCCACCAATTGCGAATTTGTTCATCGTCGAGCTCCAGCAGCGACCGATGAACGTCGAGTCGCTGCTGCCAGGCGTTACCTGAAATTGAACCAATGTTCACAATGCTTGCTCCGCCGGAAAAGCGAACCGCTAAAGCCCGGCTGAGAGACCGCACCGCTAGGAGATTGACTTCAAGAACTGTGGAAGCGGGTCGAGTACCGGGCACCCCGGCGACGTTTACCAGAGAAGAAAAATTGGCTGGATCAAACTGGTTGTCCAGATCTTGAATCAGTTTCGCGACCGCGGCTGGGTCGCTGAGATCGCAACAAAAGTGTTCAGCGACGTCCACATCTTCAGGAGCGTCATTTTGATCAACACTGATCACCGGTGTGCCGGCTCGGGTTAGGCGACTGCAAACAGCGCGACCGATACCGGATGAAGACCCAGTGACGATGACCGGACGATCCAAGTTCTCAGTAGAAGACATTGGATTGAAGCTACTCGGGAACGACTAATTATTTAGACACTCCGCTGATTAATAGGTCGCTGAGCAGCCGAAAGTAGGACCGAGAACGGCCTCGGCAGTCGTTTCATTGGGCATCTTGTGCCCTCAGGCGTACCATCGTTATGTCACTAGCAAGGATGCCGACATGGTTGACCCTGAGTATCTGAAATTTGACACACTTTCGCTTCACGCCGGACAAGAGCCAGACCCGACTACCGGTTCGCGTGCGGTGCCGATTTATCAGACCACCTCGTACAGCTTTGTCGACACCGAGCAAGCTGCGGGGTTGTTCAATCTTGAACAACCCGGACACATCTACAGTCGTATTTCTAACCCCACGGTCGCCGTACTTGAAGAGCGAATAGCTGCTCTAGAGGGAGGAGTGGGAGCCGTCTGCACAGCTAGCGGAATGGCCGCATTCCACCTGGCTGCAGCAACGATTATGAGTGCAGGCAATCACGTCGTGGCCAGCCGAAATATCTACGGCGGAACCCACAACATGCTGAACCTGACGATGCCTAGGTTCGGAATCACCACGACGTTTGTTGACCCACGAGACCCTGAGGCTTGGCGCTCAGCGATCACCCCGGAGACTCGGCTCCTGTTTGCCGAAACCTTAGGCAACCCAGGAATAGAGGTCCTCGATATTCCTTTGATCGCCCAAATTGCTCATGAAAACGGTCTCCCATTGATGGTCGATGCCACGTTCACGACTCCTTACCTGATGAAACCCATCGACCTTGGTGCCGACATCGTGATGCACTCGGTAACAAAATTCTTGGGAGGTCACGGCATTGCCTTAGGCGGCGTTGTTGTGGACGGCGGTCGATTCGACTGGGCAGCGAATGACAAGTTCCCGACCCTCTCCCAGCCCTATGACGGCTACCACGGAATCAGTTTCGCTGACGAATACGGTCATCAGGCCCTCTCGATGCGTGCCAGAGCAGAAGGGCTCCGCGATTTTGGAGCCGCTATGAGCCCCACTAACGCGTTTCATCTCCTACAAGGAGTTGAGACTCTTCCACTAAGAATGAAACGCCACGTTGAGAACACCACTTCAGTAGTCGAATTCCTCGAGGAAGCTGACGCTGTGACGTGGGTAAGTCATCCTTCTGTAGCAACCCATCCCGATCACGAACTAGCAAAGCAGCTTCTCCCAAAAGGTGCGGGAGCGATCCTCTCTTTTGGTATCGCAGGGGGGCGAGAGGCTGGCTGTCGATTCATCGAAAACGTGCAACTTGCGTCGCACTTAGCCAACGTAGGTGACGCTAAGACCCTTGTACTCCACCCCGCCTCGACCACCCATCAACAACTCAGCGCCGAAGACCTCGTAGCCGCGGGCGTGGGAGAGGACCTAATTCGCCTGTCGGTAGGTCTAGAGGATCCTGAAGATATCATCTCCGATTTGAGCCGAGCCCTTCGCGCTTCTCAGAAGGGATAGCTCCGATGAACATCGAATGTCGAGGCGAAACGGTCAACATTGCTACTGGTGGCGTTGAAGTCGATCGTGACCTTCCACCAGTCGTGTTGTTGCACGGCGCAGGCATGGACCGGACAGTCTGGAGTCAACAAACGCGGTACCTCGCTCACCACGGCTTTGCTGCCATGGCTGTAGACCTACCAGGGCACGGTGAATCGGGTGGAGAACCGCTGCCCTCGATTGCGGAAATGGCGGATTGGGTAGCCGAGGCCATCACCGAAATTGGCTTAGGGCCGGCCCATCTTGTTGGCCATTCGATGGGAAGCCTGATCTCTTTGGAAGTCGCCGCCCGCCATCCAGAGGCCGTAGAGCGGATTGTCCTATTAGGAGCGGCCGCTGCGATGCCCGTGCATCCTGATTTACTCGGGGCAGCCGAACGAAACGAAGTCCTGGCTCCACAACTCATCACGAGTTGGGGCCACGGTACTCGAGCCCACATCGCAGGAAATCCCACACCCGGCTTGTGGATGCGCAGCGGATGTCAGGCGTTACTTGAGAGAGCAAACGACGGAGTGATCTTCAATGATCTCGCTGCCTGCAACGCGTACGAAGCCGGAGACGTCGCAGCGCGCATTGCATGCCCCATTACCGTTGTGGTTGGCAGCGAAGACAAAATGACACCCCCGCGCGCCACTTCGCAACTAGTCGCTGGCTTATCCGATGTCGATCTCAAACATCTAGACGGCGTTGGTCACATGATGATGATTGAGGTACCGGACCGCATACGCGAATTACTTTTAGACGCGTTGCACTAACTCGAGGCGACAAACAGACACGATCAGTGTCATGATCAAACAACCTTCATTCGAATAAGGGAGACCCATGGCAGTGGACCGTTTCCCGGTCGAGGCTTCACACATTTTGATGTTTGCTAGATCGATCGGAGATACCAACCCGATTTATTACGACGAGGCCCACGCGGCTGGAACTGAGGTTGGATCAATAATTGCCCCGCCAACCTTCGCTCAAGCGAGCGCACAATTTGACCCAGACTATTTCCTTCGCCCAAAGGCTGGACAGAAATGGTTTGGTAGTGGCGCCACCCCTTCAGGGGCTATGGCGGTAGAGAAAGAAGAGACCTCGGACGCAAAAGGCGACGAAAAGAAGTCTGGCTCCTCGGCAGGAGGCCTTCACGCCGAACAACACTTCACATACCACAGACATCTCCAACCGGGCGACGTCCTAACGGGCGAGACAAAGCCGGGCGAGAACTGGGAGAAAGAATCAAAACGAGCCGGAGTCCTCAAATTCAGCGAGAGCATCACTGAGTATCGAGACGAGAACGGTGAACTCGTCATTACTGCTCGAAGCGTCGGCGTAGTGACTGAAAAAGTCATCGAACAGTAGGGGGAGAAGACAAATGACACTGAATGCAACCGAAATCAAAGTTGGCGATTCCTATTCCGAAATGATTGTCGAGGACCTCACCCGCACCCAGATCGTCCAATATGCAGGGGCATCTGGCGATTACAACCCTGTGCACAGCGACGAGAAATTTGTCACCGAAGTGGCCGGATACCCAACAGTTTTTGCCCATGGCATGCTTACGATGGGAATGACGGGACGAATGGTTACCAACTACGTAGGAGACGGTCGCTTGACCTACTACGGGGTGCGGTTCGTCAATCAGGTTTGGCCGGGCGATACCTTGACGGCTAGAGCAGAAATAGCAGCCATTCGCGAGGAGGACGGCGACACGCTGGTTGATCTGACGATTTCGACAACCAACCAAGACGAAAATTTCGTTCTCACAGGCAACGCGACCGCGAGAGTGGACTAAATCAGGCCCTGCTCGATTGCCGGAATTGCGACGCGGCAAAAAATGGAAAATTTAGCCTTTAGCTCGTCCCGCGTACCCAAATAGTTTTCCGGCTACCTTACGGATTTGAATTTCCTCAGCACCTTCAGTAATCCGATACCGCCGATGGTGTCGGTAAATGTGTTCAAAGGGCATACTTCGCCCGTATCCGACTCCACCGCAACTTTGCATCGCTCGGTCGGCGGCGTCGCAGCAAAATCTGTTTCCTCGGTAGTTACACATGGCAACCCGATCCGTTATCTCCATGTGGTCAACTCCTTCGTCCATTTCCCAAGCAGTTTTCCAAATAAGGGCACGGATCATTTCGGCTTCGGTGTACAACTCGGCTAAGGGAAATTGAATCGCTTGGTTCTGGGAAAGAGGTTTGCCAAAGGTAGTGCGCCCATTCACATAGTCGACGGCAACGTCAATGCAATGCAGCCCAGCGCCTACCGAAGAGGCAGCTTGCCGAATCCGATTTTCGTGAACAAAGAGTTGCGCAGTTTGAAGACCTCTGGCTTCTTCACCCAAGATGTCGTCATTATGAACGCGAACGTCGGTCAGACGCACGTGAGCGTGATCCGTGGGCATGTTGAAGGTCCACATGAACTCTTCAACCTTGAATCCAGGCGAATCCACAGGAACGATGAAACACGTGATCCCATGACCTTCGCCTGGATCTCCTGACGTTCTCGCAAAAATGTAATCGTGAGTCGCGTGATGAAGCCCGGTGTTCCAGTACTTCTCGCCGTTGATTACCCACTCGTCGCCGTCGCGAACAGCAGTCGTTTCCATCCACGTTGCATCGGAGCCGTGAAGAGGTTCCGTCAACCCGAACCCAATGCGCGCCGTTCCCTCGAGCATTCTTGGAATCCAATGTTCTTGTTGATCCTCTGACCCATATTTTTCCATCATCAAGACGGTTGGAAAATTTCCGATGATCGAACTTTCGTTCTGCAGGTCGTTGTGAAGGCCCAGACCTCTCCGAGCGAGATGTTCTCTCACTATGGCCATTCCAAGATTGGTGCCGTCCTGGCCACCAAAACGTTTCGGGAGATGCCAACGGAGAAATCCAGCGGCATCGGCTTCTCGGCGCATCCTGCCAAGAAGCTGTTCCCACTCGGCGTTGGGTAGGCCATCCCTTTCCCAGTCCGTGCGTGAGTCCTCACGGCGGTGATCAAAGAACCGTATGTTGTCGTTTTCGTTTTCGATCGGCTTGATTACGTCGTCGATGAACACGTCAAGGTCACCAACTAATTCTTGAATGTCAGAAGGAATCGCGAAGTCCATAGGCAGCGAACGTATACCGTCGAATCCCATGGCGTTGCCAATTGTTGTTTGGTCGGACTTCTTGTGACCCTGGTGTCATTTGGCGCGAGCCCGGGCGGCTCGCCTTGAGGAGCGACATGACGTGTCTATTTCCTGGCTGCCGTACGAGTTGCATCCCGAAATTCCTGACGGCGGCACACCTAACAGTCGAGAGTTCTCCGCGCTTCAGCCGCTCGCCGAAGAACTCCAGGTAACCCTGGTGCCTCCGACAAGATTTCAACCAACACGACGCGCTCACCAAGCAGCCCTAGTAGTGGAGTACGCCTCCCCTGAAGAAGCTGATATCTATCACGATCGGATCTACGCCTCGATTTGGCAGGATCAGCGCGACATAGAAGATCCAGAGGTGCTCGCAGCGTTAGCCAGTGATCTGCGAGTTCCTTCAGAAGTTATCGAACGGGTCGTTGCCAACGATGAGTTGTGGCCCGCAGTGATCTCGTCAATGAAAAGAGCTCACGAGTGGGGAGCTACCGGTACGCCCAGTTGGGTAATAGACAACAAGCTCATGGTCCCCGGGTTACAAGACGACGATTTTTTCGATCGGGTCATCCAACGACTGACACTGATTAACAACAGCGACGAGAACACCAAATAATCATCTGCTCGTCGCCTCGGGTACTGTCCTCGGTATGCAGCCAACCTATTCACAAGACGCAGAGGCATACCGCACCAAGATCCAGGAGTTTATAACCGAACATCTACCCGCGAATTGGGAAGGTATTGGGTCCTTAACAGGAAACTCGAAAGCCGAGTTCGTTGGTCAATGGCGCCAAATTCTTAGCGAGCATCGCCTTTTAGCGACTATGTGGCCCACCGAGTATGGCGGTCCTGGGTTGACAGTCAACGAAAACGTGATTATCGCCGAAGAATTCACAAAAGCTGGATTGCCGACTGGTGGTTCGAACGATGGCTTCGGTATCGGGATGGTGGGTAACACGCTCATCGAATGGGGCACTGAAGAGCAAAAAAAGCACTACCTTCCGCGAATCCTGGAGGGTGAGGATCTTTGGTGTCAGGGGTACTCAGAACCAGGTGCGGGTTCAGATTTGGCGAATCTTGGGTGTCGGGCTGAACTTGATGGTGATGAATGGGTTCTGAACGGACAAAAGATCTGGACGTCGAGTGGGCATTTAGCGAATTGGATATTTGTTCTTGGTCGAACTGCTCCCGATCACGCGAAACATCAAGGCATCACGTTCTTTTTGTGTCCAATGGATCAGGAAGGAATTGAGGTTCGCCCAATCGTCAACATCGCCGGGCACAGCCACTTCAATGAAATCTTTTTCTCAAATGCGAGAGTGCCGAAGGAAAACGTTGTCGGCCAAGTAAATGGTGGTTGGGCCGTCGCCATGACGTTGTTGGGCTATGAGCGCGGTTTCGGAGCGACGACGACTTACTTCCGCTATCGGGCTGAACTTGATCGTTTGGTTGAAATGGCCCAAGAACGCGGTCGGACGGAAGATCCATCTATCCGTCAGCGTTTGGCCTGGTGTCATAGCAAAGTCGAAATCATGCGATGGCTTGGGCAGCAAGTCCTCACGTCTTTCTTGAATGGTGAGCCGCCTGGGCCCAAGAGTTCTATTGGGAAGCTCAACTGGAGCGAATATCACCGTCACGTCACGGAGTTGTCAATCAACATTCTTGGAGCCGAAGCGATGGTGGTTGAGGGAGATGATGCTTTCGCCGCTGGATTAGGAGCCGCAGACGCAGGCACGCCCAACACGACTTCAGCTTGGATCAATAGTTTTCTATCAGCGAGATCCGGAACGATCTACGCGGGTACTAGCCAAGTGCAGCGCAACATCATTGGTGAACGAATCTTAGGTTTACCTAAAGAACCGCGAGCTGACGAAGGTCCTTGGAACGAGACGGTTCGCTGAAGTGTTGGTAGGTCTGTGCGGTGGATCATGCGCGGGGAAGACGACGTTGGCGAGAGCGCTTTTAGCGGAACGTCCTGACGCCACATTCCTCGAATTTGACGACTATTACCATGACTTGTCGAGTACTGCTGTTGAGGAACGAGCGAAAGTCAACTACGACCACCCTGACGCCATAGACGTTCAACTTTTGGTGGCCCACATGGATGAGTTAGCTGCGGGACGTGCGGTGGAGGTGCCTGACTACGACTTCGCCACCCACACCCGCACAGGCGGCACCCATCGAGTGGAAGCTTCACCACTCGTCGTCGTCGACGGCCTACTGCTGTTAGCACTTGCCGAATGTCGAGAACGACTAGATCTCAAAGTTTTTGTCGATGCGCCCCGAGAAGTGCGTCTCGCTCGGCGACTTGAGAAAGACGTTAGGGACAGAGGACGTGACCGCGACGGCGTCATTAGACAGTTCGGTGACTCAGTAGAGCCAATGCACCAGACCCTTGTTTTGCCTAGTTCAGAGTTCGCGGACTTGTGCTTTAGCCACCCATGGGATGTACAACACGCAACACAGGTCATCCTTGGGTATCTCTAGCTGCCGTCGAAGGGTCCGAGATCGCTATTCACCGATAAATTCGACCCAGTTGCCATCAGGGTCTTCAACCATTCCGACTACCACCCCTGGACGCACTTCTCTTCTGTCCCAAATAATCGGCGTGTCGGCAGCGACACATGCATCAAGAGCCGACTGAACATTGGGAACGGACAGAGTGAAATAGCGCATCCCTGAAGCCCCCATCATTCCTCCACTCGTTCCAGGCGCCACTTCTTTTGTTGGAACCACGATCTTCAGCAAGCTCTCGTTGGCCCAAACGCGATGCATCGCGGCGATGCCCAAAGCCTCCATGTTCAAGGTGGTTTCAAACTCAAGCCCAATTACGTCGCGGTAAAACTTCAGCATCTCGTCGCCGTTTGTCGTCACAATTCCGAGATCAAAACCGCCCTTAGTGAAACTGTTCGCCATCATCACTCCTAACTGCTCAAGGTTCCTCAGTCGTAGCTCACGCCGAGACCAGCTCGAGCGTCGGTCTGGATACCGTAGTTAGGAATGGGGTAACGCAAGCCGTTTCGTGCGAGAAATTCCATTCCCTCAACTGCGACAAGTAAATCTTCAGGGCGAAGTGCCATCAGAAGTTCGTCTTCCATCACTCCGCCGTAACGTCTTTCAGCGAAGCATGGAATTGACAAACTTGGCTCTCCTGTACTCAAGGCTCGCCCCCAACTGTCCGCGCAGGCGGACTCACCAACGCATCCCCAGTCCAGTTTCTTGTAGCTGCGCCATTGCAGACCGTTGATCAGCAGAATCATTTGAGCCGGAGTCGCGTAAACGAGGCAAATATCAGGTGGATCAAGCCGTTTTGAAGATAAAGGTGCAACAGCCATCGCCGCATAAGTTCCGAAAGGTACGCAGTCCATCGCTTCTTGGTGTGCCGAACTGTCATCAAGGGTTTCAAACCAGACTCCCTGCATGCGCTCGCCAGACAACCAATCTTCGTCCTGTGGGTGAAGTCCTATGACAGCACCGCATTGATCGCCCACCAGGTCAGCACGGGTGATACCGACGGTCCAGTTCAGCCGTGACGCCATTCCGACGATTTGGTCCGTTGTGTGGATGTCATCGGGTCGGCGAATCCGGGGCACGGACTCCATCTCATCGACCGTCGCAAACAGCTTCATTCCGATCGGAGTAGTACGGATTCGGAGGAGAGCCTGAAGTCGAGCTAGCAGATCATCCCAGTCCATCTGTTCTGTTCGCAGATGCACCGGCTGTTCTTCAGTTTCAGTCATGGGTCCCCCTGGTTTAGGTAGCCAACCTACCGCGCGCGCCGCGTCGGTCGAAGCGCGACAGAATGAAGGAATGACAACTGTGATGCTGCTGCACCCTGGGGCGATGGGGGCGTCGATCGGATCGGCTATCGCTGGGAATGGACACAGCGTGCTGTGGGTGCCCGACGGGCGAAGCGATGCGACGACACTTCGTGCCACAGATGCAAGATTTGAAGAAGTTGGGTTTCTCGATGCCGCCAGCCGAGCCGAGGTCGTCGTTTCGGTGGTGCCGCCGGGGGCGGCCATGTCGGTCGCGACCGAAGTCGCTGACAGCGGTTTCGACGGGATTTATGCGGATTTCAACGCAATTGCCCCTCACAGTGCCACACAAATCTCGGAGGCGTTTTCGCATTATGTCGATGGTGGAATAGTTGGACCTCCCGCTTGGGAGATAGGAACGACGCGACTCGCATTGAGTGGTCCGAGGGCCAAAGAAATCGAATCGCTGTTCGCCGACTCGCCAGTCGAAGTAATCAATTTGGGCTCCGAAATAGGCAAAGCCTCAGCCTTCAAGATCGGTTTTGCGGCCTGGACCAAAGGGTCCGGATCGCTCTTGCTCTTGATATGTGCCTACGCGCGATCGGTGGGGGTTGAAAAGGAATTGTTTCAGGAATGGGAACGTCGGGGGATGCCACTGGAGGCCCAATCTGAAAGCGTGGCACAACAAATGGGCCCGAAGGGTTGGCGTTTCGGTGACGAAATGCGCGAAATATCGGGAGCGCTGGAAGCCGCCGGGCTAGGCAATGGATTCTTTGACCACGCAGGGGAAACCTTCGATCGGCTCGCTCACCGTAAGAACGTGACTGATCGGCGGCTCACCCTGGAAGAAGTGACCCAAGACCTGCTTCAGGTGTTCCCCAAAACCTAAGTTGCCTGCATCACAACGAGACCACTCGGTATCGAGCGTCCGTTCTTGCCACCTATGTGTCGATTCACCTACAGACGACGAGAGATAACGATTCGGTGCTCCTCAACAAGCAGGGAGCGAGTTTGGTTGAAGTGTTCGATTAGGGTGACCCCTTGCCCCTAGATGCAATAGGGACTTCAACGGTGTTGAGTCGAGGAGATAGCAATGGCAGACGGCCTTCGTGTCGAAATTCACGGCAATGTGGGAATGGTCATCATGGACCGGCCCCCACACAACTTCCTGAATTTCCGACAAATCCATGACATAGCGGATGCTCTCGTGGAAATGGAAAACGACATGTCCATCCGCTGCGCAGTTCTAGCGGCAGAAGGACG
>DGLO01000017.1:26382-70160 GCA_002388005.1 Candidatus Neomicrothrix sp. UBA4542 | reverse complement strand
GGAGACGCGACTTTGGCTCTCTACCAAGGCTCAGGACGTTTGTTCGATGTGACATTGCCCATCGTTGGAGCGATACAAGGTCCAGCGGTTGGTGGAGGGTTGGGGCTAGCAATGGTCCCCGACATCAGAATTACCTGCCCAGACGCTCGGTTCTCCGCGAATTTCGCGGCACTGGGCATCCATCAAGGGTTCGGTATGAGCGTCACGCTTCCCGAACTCCTAGGCCCATCGCGAGCAGCCCAAGTGCTCTACACCGCCAACAGGTACAAGGGTGAAGAAGCGGTGCTCATTGGACTAGCAGATGAATGCGTCCCATCTTCACAAATAAGGGAGCGTGCCTTAGAAGTCGCGGCGGACATCGCTGTAAATGCCCCCCTAGCGCTTCGGGCAATAAAATCGACCTTACGGCTCGGTCTTGGCGACCGTGTACGTGAAATCACCCAACGCGAAGC
This sequence comes from Candidatus Neomicrothrix sp. UBA4542, assembly GCA_002388005.1. Taxonomy (GTDB): domain Bacteria; phylum Actinomycetota; class Acidimicrobiia; order Acidimicrobiales; family Poriferisodalaceae; genus UBA2110. The sequence continues at coordinate 69,708 of DGLO01000017.1, read as the reverse complement.
TCGAATTCAGGCAGAGCTATCTGCTAGTGATGATGCGAAAGAGGGGATCGCTTCGGTGGCCGAACGGCGTCCCGGGGATTTCACGGGTCAATAAGCACCAAGCGATCCGTCGCAGACGCCGACCAAACAAATGTACGAGTAGAAGATGAAAGTTCTTGTCACCGGCGTGAGCGGCCTAATCGGCTCAGCGTTGGCTAGCGAACTAACAGTCCAAGGCCATGAAGTCCTAGGGGTATCCCGCGTTCCAGCGACCGCCGCCATCGGCTGGAAAGACGTGACCCCATCACTCATGAACAACATCGATGCCGTCGTCAACTTAGCGGGAGAAACAATTTCGGGTCGATGGACTGACGCAAAGAAAAGGCTCATCACCAAGAGCCGCCTGGACGCCACCGAAACGGTCACAGAAGCTATACGCCAGTCGGAACATCCCCCGACCGTCCTGATCCAAGCTTCAGCATCGGGTTACTACGGAAGCCGCGGCGATGAGGCTCTCGTTGAATCTTCAAGTAGCGGATCAGATTTCTTGGCTGAATTGTGTCGAAAATGGGAAACCGCAGCAGCTCCTGTGACCGCCGTTAATACAAGGCTCGTGTTGGCAAGATTCTCAGTGGTACTCGCCAGCGAAGGCGGAGCGCTGAAACGACTCAAAACCGTAACTCGATTGGGCATCAGTGGGCCGTTAGGGACAGGGCGCCAATGGTGGAGTTGGATTTCTCTCCACGATGCTGTTCGCGCAATATTGCATCTGCTCGAAAATGACATTTCCGGACCGGTCAATGTCGCATCAGCGCAGCCTCAGCGACAGCGAGCCTTCACCAAAACACTCGGTACGGTGCTCCGCCGACCTGCGCTTCTACCCGCCCCAAGAATCGCAATCAAAGCTGCGCTTGGGGAAATGGGCGAAAGTCTTTTGCTGCATTCAGCGCGCCTGCAACCATCGGTGCTCAGTGCCGAAGGATTCGAATTTCGAGACGGTGACCTTGAACATGCGCTGAGACGCATCTTGGGTATTTAAGCTTCAGTCCGGTCTCAACCATTAGAAAGGACCCTAGGGATGACACTCCAAGCCGACACACAAGCCTTCATCGATATGGTCGAGGCTGCCACCGCCGACGCACCCCCAAGGTCTGAGCAGTCGCCCGAATATGCAAGGAATGGCTATCAGGCGCTCGCCCACATTCTGGGTGAAGGCCCCGAACCTGTAGGAGGGATCGAAGATTCAAATCTTCCAGGACCAGCCGGCGAAATACCGATACGGATCTATCGACCTGAGGGAGAAGCGCCTCATCCCGCGCTCATCTTCTTCCACGGTGGGGGATTTGTCACCGGAGACTTACAGACGCACGACAAAGAATGTCGACTCTTGTGCGAAAAGGCGAAATGTTTGGTGCTTGCCGTCGACTACCGATTAGCACCCGAGGCTCCTTTCCCGGCTGCCGTGGAGGACGCATGGGCGGTCGTGCAGTGGGTTGCCGGTCATGGTGCCGATATTGGCGTCGACACCACTCGGTTAGCTGTCGGTGGCGACTCAGCAGGAGGCAATCTTGCGGCCGTGACTGCCCTGATGGCTCGCGACGCAGGAATTCTCCTCAAACTGCAAATGCTTGTCTACCCGGCTACTGACGCGTCAAAGCACTACGACTCATTCGACGAGAACAAGGACGGTCCACTCTTGACGGTGGAGGTAATCGACTGGTTCTGGTCACATTATCTAGGACCCCAACCCGAAGAGGAGATACGAAACGACTGGCGGTTCTCGCCCGCTCAAGCTCCCAGTCACCTCGATGTAGCTCCCACCTACCTGGCAACTTGTTCCGCCGACCCTCTTCGCGATGAGGGCAACGCCTACGCAGAAATCTTGATGTCAGCAGGAGTCCCCGTGAATCACTCAATGTATGAAGGCGAACCACATGTCCTATTTCAAATGTTCAACGTTTGTAACGGCGCCAAAACTCTCATTGAAGAATGCGCAGTGGCCCTTATTGCGGCCTTCGGATGAAGGTCAAAGTTAGGCGAGATCGCTGGGGAATATCCCATGTCGAAGCTCCGAACGAGGTGGCGGCCTTCGAAGCTCAAGGTTGGATAGCGGCGTCTGACCGAATCTGGCAGATGGATTCTGACCGACTCAAAGCGTTGGGCAGGTGGGCCGAAGTAGTTGGTCTCACAGGGCTGAAGGAAGACGCATTTTTCCGAAGAATAAGCCTCGGGCAAGTCGCATACGCCGATTGGGTCGCTCTAAGCACGGAAGCTCAACAAATGACCGAGGCTTACGCGCGCGGTGTCAACAGATGGTTGGAGCAAAGCTCTGAACCCCTACCCCCTGAATACGACCATCATCCGGCGCCCCCAGAGCCATGGGAGCCTTGGCACTGCTTAGCCGTCTACAAGATCCGTCATATCTTCATGGGCACGTTGCATCGCAAGCTTTGGCGGGGGCATCTCTTAGCTAAGGCCGGTCCGAATGTCGTGACGGCGATGACAGGAGATCCGAATCAAGCTTCAGTGATCGCGCCGGGACAAGGCACCCGGCTGGACTTGTTGGAGGATGTTTCTGCGCTCTTAGATTCTCAAGCCGAGCTAGTCGAAGCCTTGGTCGACATTGATGGTGGGTCCAACTCATGGGCGATCCACGGGTCCAGAACTGCGACTGGGCAGCCGCTACTAGCAGGCGACCCTCACCGAGGCATTGAATTTCCAAACGTGTACCACCAATTCCATATGGAATGCCCTGAATTTAATGCGATTGGACTTGGGTTCCCTGGAGTTCCTGGGTTTCCCCACTTCGGTCACAACAACGACGTCGCCTGGTGCATCACCCATGGAATGGCAGATGACACTGACGTATTTATTGAAACCGAAGGCCTTGAAGCAGTTAATTGGACCTCAGAAATTATTCACGTCCGAGGGCACGAAGATGTCGAGGTGTTTTGCGGTGCGACCGAGCGGGGCCCGGTAGTAATCGGTGATCCAGCCGATGGGATGGCGCTCTCAATTGCATGGACTGGCATCATCGACGGAGACAGCACCTTTGAAGCCCTTCAACCAATGTTGACCGCCGCAAACTGTCAAGAACTCGAAGACAGTGTTCGCCCATGGGTCATACCGGTCAACAACCTTCTAACAGCCGATCGCAGCGGAGACATTTCTTTCAAAATAAGAGGGCGAGTAGTCGAACGACCGCCAGCGAACCGTTGGACACCCGTCATAGGGGACTCAGACCATGCCTGGTCGGGACTCCCACCCGTGCCCTTTGAAGAATTACCGGGCTTACGTAACCCCCAAAGCGGGTTTCTGGTGACCGCAAATAACCGAATTAGCGACACAGAGCCCTTTATTGCACTCGATTTCGCCGGACCCTCCCGGTATGACCGAATCGTCGAACTTCTCGAACAGTTGCCGCAAGCTTCGCTCGAAGATATGACAAGGATTCACGGCGACGTGCTGTCCCAAAGGGCCCGATCAACAGTCTCATTCTTAATCTCAAGGGCCTCTCAGTTCACTCACTCGCGAGGCAAATGGCTTGTAGATGCGTTATCGACATGGAACTTTCAAGTGACCGAAGATTCGGTTGAGGCGTCACTGTTCGCGGTGATACGACGCAGGTGGTGTGAAAGCGTCGGAGAAAGATTAGGGGTGTCAGTCGCCCAATTTGGGGCACCAGGCTGGCCGTCGGCTGAAACGGCCAGTCGCATGCTTTTCGAATCGGCAACAACGCTGCTAGCTGGCGATGCCTGGAAATGCGTGCCCGGCCTGGAAACAGACGACGACCTCGACCACGCACTCTCTGCGTGTATCGATGAGACCCTCGAGGAACTTGAGCTGCGCCTAGGACCAGACGTTTCCCAGTGGTCCTGGGGACAGCTACACAGGATGGCTTCGCCGCATCCACTGGGTTCAGCGATTAGCGACGCGCGATATTTGCACCCACCCTTGGACGGTTGCCCAGGTGACGGGGACACAGTGAGATGCGGCTCAGTGATGCCAGAAACCGGAGAACGAGCGGTCGCTGCATCGGTAGCCCGATATGTCTTCGATCTAGCAGATTGGGACTCTTCGGGTTGGATTGTGCCCCACGGTGTGTCCGGTGTACGCGGCAGTGGACACGACCTTGACCAGCGAACCAAATGGCTCGACTGTGATCTAGTGCCGATGACGTTCACCAAAGCTTCAGTCGTATCCGCCACACAGGAACAATTTGAATTATGACCATCAGGCGTCTAACACGTGTAACTGATATTCAAGATTTTCGACCAATGAGATGCGAGTAGCTTCAGACCATGGCACTAACCAACTACGACAGCGAGCTAGACATCGACCCGATGTTCTCCTCTACCCACACCGACGTATGGCGGCGTCTTGGTGATTGCGGGACTTGGTGGACAGGGGCTCAGCGAGTAGCCGCCATGTCGGAAGTGCGTGCCGCGTTCAACTGCCAATTGTGTGACCGACGTTCTGAAGCGCTTAGCCCATCGATGGTCCAAGGAAGTCACGAGGCTGTATCTGACCTTCCTCAAGAAGCGGTCGACTTAGTTCACAGATTGACCTCCGACCCCGGTCGTTTGACCCAAGACTGGGCGGATACGGTGATCGCCGCCTTGGGTGAAGAACGTTACGTGGAACTAGTGATAATCGTTTGCACCCAATACGTGATTGAAAGCTTCGCTAGCAGTCTCGGCCTGCCCCTGCCAGAACTCCCGCAACCCGGAGACGGAATTCCGGCTCAAGTCCGCCCACCCAATGTCGGCGACGTGGGCGCCTGGGTGAGTCAAACAGTAGACAAAACCTTGGCCAACGTCTCCCGAGCCGCATCTTTGGTTCCCGATACAGAAGCGCTATGGCGAGACATAGTTCAATGTCACTACAGCCGAGGGCCAGAATTCGCCGAACTTGTATGGAATCGCGCACTCACCAGGCCCCAGGTGGAATTGCTGGCATCCACGGTCTCTTCACTTAACGAATGTTTCTACTGAACGGCAGCCCACGTATCGCTGCTCCGTGCGAGCAGCGAAGCCATCAACGGTGATGTCAAGATCGGTCAACTCGAGGACGGAGCGAACATCGAACATGGGTCCGCCCTCGTTCGCTACGCCGAGTCTGCGGTACGACGAGATAGCGATTTAGCCGCATCCCGGAATCGCCTACTGGAACTAGCTGGATCACAGGCCTTAATCGAAGCAGCTGCGACGGTGTCCGCGTTCGAGGGACTTAATCGTCTCGCGGATGCAACGGGCATTCAGCTAGATCTCGGCCTCGCAGACGAATCAGCAGACTTCAGGACCGAACTAGGTATCAACGCTTACGCAGGCGCGGCAAGTACAAAGTCGGAGGGATCCGCAGCCCGCGCCGACAACGTCCTCGGAATCTTCCGCTGAACTTTGAGCCGAGATAACCGATCAGCAACACACGCTATTCAGGGGAGCCTCGCGGTTCTCTCGGAAGTCCGAGAAGGCGCTCCCCGATAATATTTCGCTGAATTTCGCTGGAGCCGCCCGCAATACGCATGCCAGGGGAATACAGCAAAGATTCCGTGGATGCACTAGTGAGCATCGACTGGGCGCCCTCCAAGGATGAACCTAGCTGAGCTTCGTCATATCCCAATTCACTATTCATCAATTTCGCTATAGGAGCTACCTGCGGATCGCCACCCTTACGTTCCATAAGCGATTGAAGCGCCCTTCCGCGATTCAAAATTCCTGCAAGTTCATCAAGCTGAAGTGCATTAACTTCCCCGAGACCTCGAATCATCTTTTCGAGACGACGACGGAGACTGATAACGCCTGACGCACCAGCGCCGCCTCGTTCGTCCTCCAACACGGCCATTGCCACTGCCCACCCACCGTTCAAATCACCTAAGACGGCCTCGGAGGGAACCTCTACGTCGGAAAAGAAAACCTCACAGAATTCACTATCTCCGGTCATTTGTTTAATGGGGCGCACCTCAATGCCATCAAGGGCCATATCGAGCAGGAAAAAAGTGATGCCTTTGTGTTTCGGCAATTCAAAGTCGGTTCGAGCCATCAGAATGCCGAACTGCGCCAACTGCGCATTAGAAGACCAAACTTTCTGCCCATTCAAAACAAAGTGATCTCCGTCCAGAACTGCGGAAGCTTGCAACCCTGCCAAATCAGAGCCCGCCCCCGGTTCGCTGAACAGTTGACACCAAAGAATGTCATTACGAAGTGTCGGCCGAAGAAAGCGTTCGCGCTGTTCCGGGGTCCCAGAGCGAAGAATGGCTTCCCCAGCCAGAACCAACCCTTGCAAGTTCAAATACGGCGCGACTTCGGCAGTAGCGCATTCCTCGTGCCAAACGACATTGTGTTCCGGGGTCAAACCCCTGCCACCGTGCTCACGTGGCCAATGCACACCGGCCCAACCACGGTCAAAGCAGAACCTCTGCCAACTCATCGCCTTCTCATAGAGTCCCGGAGGCAGGATCGCACCATAAGCAGGGCAGGCATCACCCGAGCCCACTGCTTGACTTATGAAGAGAGCGGCTTCGTCACGAAATTCGTCCAAAGCTTGACTGTTGGACATAGGAAAGACCGTAGTGCCAACTCATACTGGCCGCCCACCGTCTTCTTCCCTAGCATCGCTCCCATGAGCGATCTCAGTCATACAGATAAGAACCGCACCAACGAAACTGTGGAGTTGCTACAGCAACTCATCCGAAACAAATGTGTGAACACCGGAGAGAGCGATTCCGGTGAAGAGATTCGCAACAGCGACCTGTTAGAAACATTTCTTGAAGGGCCAGGCGTAGAAGTGGAACGCTTCGATTGCCTTCCTGGTCGCCGCTCAATGGTGGCACGGCTCCAAGGAACGAACCCATCGGCTCCTTCGCTCTGCCTCATGGGTCACACTGACGTAGTTCCAGTTAGCCCCGATGGGTGGAGTCGCGACCCGTTTGGGGGAGAACTTGTCGAGGACGAAGTCTGGGGTCGAGGCGCGGTGGACATGCTCAATCTCACGTCCTCAATGGCGGTGGCGTTCCGCCACCTAGCGCGAAATGGGTTTCGCCCAGAGGGAGATCTGGTTTACTTCGGTGTCGCCGACGAAGAAGCTGGCGGAACGTACGGCGCAAAGTGGATGGCCGAACACCATTGGGACGCGATATCGGCTGACTACGTACTAACTGAATTTGGCGGACTGCCGATAGACACCCCTGACGGCAAGAAGATTACGTTGGCAGCAGGCGAAAAAGGCTTGGGTTGGCGACGATTGACTGTCAAAGGCACACCAGGGCACGGCTCAATGCCGTTCGGCTCAGACAATGCAGTTCTCAAAGCCGCCGAGATCATTCGACGCTTGGGGGAATATCGCCCCGACGCCAAACTCACAGAGATGTGGCAGCATCAAGTTTCAACTCTTGACCTTGGACCAGATGTAAAGGCAGCTCTTCTGGACCCAGCTTCGGTGTGGGACACGATTTCGAAACTGGACTCACCAGCCCTAGCCCGGCACCTGCATGCGTGCACCCATACGACGTTTTCGCCGAATGTGATTCATGGCGGGGTGAAGACGAATGTGATTCCCGACTCCGTCGAAATCGACGTGGACATTAGAACCGCCCCCGGCGACAGCGACCGAGTTGATCAGCATCTCAGAGATGCCCTTGGAGAGTTATTTGATGAAATAGAGATTCGCCCTATCCACGATGATCCCGCAACCTTTTCCTCCACTGACACTCCGATGTGGCATCTCCTCCAAGAGTTGATGCAGAAAGCACACCCGGGAGCTCCTCTCATCCCATCACTCATCGTCGGAGCAACTGACGCTCGTTTCTACAGAGAAAAAGGATCGGTGGCTTACGGCGCAGGACTGTTCAGCGAACGCGTCAACTCCTCAGACTTTATGAGTCGCTTCCACGGACACGACGAACGCGTTGATATCGACTCGCTGGCCCTTACAACACAACTTTGGTTAGATGTGGCCTCGAACTTCTGGGAGAAAGTGAACCGTTAACCGGAACTACCTAACCCCCAGAGCAACCAATCTTGGGTGTTACATGAGGAACCCGGCCCGTACGCAATGAAGTGACCATGCCCTCAGCATCCAACTCCCAGATGACACGCATGTTTTTGTCGCCATCAGATACAGGTACATACGTCAACTGATCGCCCTCTGCTGACTCCTGAATCTTGGACCCGAATGCCTCTTTAATTGCGTCCTTGGTCGACCCGATGCCGTAACCAGATTTGGTGGTTATGGGACCGCTCGAAATATCCACACGCACGACCTCTCCGTTCACCACCATGAACGATGCACCACTTGCTCCGGCAGCCGGCGTGTAATAGCGACAAGTCTCATTTCCGGTTGATGCCGCAACAAGTTCCACCCCGGCTTCGGATTGGGCCTCCTCGATTAACTGCCCTATCCGAACCGGACCCAGTCCCGCAGTAGTGATCGTGTCAGCATTGGTCAGGATCGGCGCCAGGGTCGTTGCTGTCTCGGTCCCGTAACGCTCTGCTGCACTTTGGATAGCGGCAGTCGTCGAACTTGGCTCCGCAGCGTCAGCGGTCTCAGATGACGCGGACGCCGAGGTAGTGACGGTTGGCAGAGTTGTGGTCGAATCAGCGGAATCAGTTGTGCCGAGTGAACACCCTGCCGCCAGCAGCGCGACAAAGACGGATCCGGCGAGGACCCCAAGAAATTTCGATGTTCGAGTTGCGTTCATCCAGTCTCTACCTCATGTCGACGTCGCCTAACCCGCGACGCCTAGAAATTAACGGGTATCGACGAGGGTACCTCTGTTCGCCTCAATGTGTCGGCCGGCCTGCTGAGTTAGTCTGAATTACAGGAAATATGCTTCAGAGTGTGACTATCAATCGGAGATGGGCGCACATTTAAAGAGGGGGTTCTCTCGTGGCCGAGCCAGAATTTGACGTTGTCATTAGAGGAGGCACGGTTGTTGACGGCAACGGTTCGCCGACAAAGAAAGCTGACGTAGCAATTTTGGGTGACCGAATTGTTGGTGTCGGCGAGATCGAGGGGTCAGGGCACCGCGAAATTAATGCCGCTGGTCGTATCGTGACGCCGGGCTTCGTCGACATACACACACATCTCGATGCTCAGTTAGCTTGGGATCCAATCGGATCGAGTTCATGTTGGCACGGGGTTACCTCCGTGGTGATGGGCAACTGTGGGGTGACGTTTGCACCGGTCCGAACCGAAGACATCTCCGCGCTTGCCGAAATCATGGAGTCGGTTGAAGACATCCCAAAAGAAGCCATATTGGGAGGCTTGCCGTGGGATTGGCGAACATATGGCGAGTACCTCGAGTTTCTAGATGGGCTGCCTAAAGGCTTGAACGTCGGTGGCATGGTTGGGCATGTGGCTGTTCGATGGAACGTCATGGGTCAAGACAGCCTTGACGAAGAACCCGCATCGGTTGAACAAATTGAAGCCATGTGCACCCTCGTTGACGAAGCGATGGAATCCGGTGCTCTTGGTTTTTCCACTTCCCGAACCTTGTTGCACCGCACTCCCGACGGCCGACCTATTCCGGGAACTTTCGCCGATGATGACGAGCTATTCGCGTTTGCCGAAGTATTGGGCCGTCATGGGCGGGGAGTGTTTGAATCTGCGCCTCGCTTCGAAAAAGCTGGTGCAGACTGGGCCGGTCTAAAACACGAGATCCGAACGCTAGGTGAAATCACGCGGCGGAGCGGTCGACCATCAACGTTCGGGCTTGTCTACAACGCCGTTCGCCCAGACATGAGTGATGTCGCCCTCGCCGAAGTTGCATCACAAAACTCAAGTGGAGCAGCCCTGCGACCGCAAACCACATGCCGCCCGATCGGAGTGGTTCTCGGAATTCAACACCGGACTCCCTGGGCGCGCGCTGGGACAACGTGGAAGTCGATGCAACATCTAGACCTAAAGGAACGACTTGAGCTCATCAGAGACCCCGAGAGCCGTCAACGTCTGATTGAGGAAGCCAACAACCCAGAAGAGATTCACGGTGGCGGGAGTGTCATGATCGATCTCAGCCGGCTTTACCTCCTTGACGCGGAGAATCCTGACTACCGAGTAGGACCAGACGGATCCTTAGAAGCCAAAGCGGCTCGGGCGGGTATGACACCTGTAGAACTGTTCCTCGAAGAAACCGACCGCTCGGATGGAACCGTCATGCTTTCCCTACCCATTTTGAACCAGGACTACGAAGCCATAGAAACCATGCTTCGAGATGATTCAATCGTCATGGGCCTCGCCGATGCAGGCGCACACGTAGGGCAAATTATGGATTCAAGCCAACCGACCTATTTCCTCAGTCATTGGGTTCGCGATACCGGGTTCTTTTCCCTGGAAGAAGGGGTGCGCAGAATCACCTCCGATACAGCTGACCTCTTCGGACTTGCGGATCGCGGCCGTATTGTCGAGGGTGCCTATGCGGACATCAACGTCATCGACTTCGACAATCTGGCTCTCAACGGACCCGAATACGTTCATGACTTCCCCGGAGGAGCCGGACGCTACGTGCAGCGCGGAGTCGGCTACGACGCGACGATCGTGAACGGTCAAGTGTTCATGGAACACGGCGAACACACGGGTGCTTTGGCTGGTGTAACACTCCGATCGACGGACTGAGTCCTTTTCTCACGGCACCGCTAGGGTGCTGTGATGGCTTCTCCACCACCAATGAATACCGATGAACAATTGATTTATCGAGTCACCCTCGAGACCAGCAAGGGGACCATAGTCATGGATTTGGACCCCAAATTGGCGCCTAATAGCGTGAACAATTTCGTCAATCTGGCACGCGACGGCTACTACACGGGACTGACGTTCCATCGAGTGGTCCCAGATTTCGTGGTCCAGGGTGGTTGCCCGGAAGGTACCGGAACCGGTGGACCCGGCTACCGGTTCGACGACGAACCAGTAGCCGGCGATTACACCCTTGGGGCCGTAGCCATGGCGAATGCTGGGCCGAACACAAACGGCAGCCAATTCTTTATATGTATCGATGACTGTCGATCCAAATTAGCTCCGGCGTACAACCTCTTCGGGTACGTCACCAGTGGAATGGAAGTTGCGTTGGATATCCAGGTGGGAGACGTCATGGAATCCGTAGATGTTGAGGAAATCAACGCTGCTTAGATCTGCCGGGAATTAGCGGTAGTACGAACGCTAGGGTGGGTTTCTCTGCGAAAAGGGGAGAGTCGATGGGTGACGTAGTTCTGTACGAAGAAAGCGACGGCGTGGCGTTGGTGACCCTTAACCGGCCCGAACGTCTGAATTCTTGGACCGATGAGCTCGGTTCGGAATATTTTGATGCTCTTGATCGTGGAGCTGCCTCGAGCGATGTTCAGGCAATAGTTGTAACTGGCGCAGGACGGGGGTTTTGCTCTGGAGCAGACATGGACATGCTTCAGGGAATCGGCGCGGGCAAAGATGACCAAGAAACACAGCGGCAATTACGAGCTGAGCGACATGACTACGCCCTCACGATCCCCAAGCCGGTAATAGCAGCCATTAACGGGGCGTGCGCCGGCTTGGGTTTCGTCCACGCCATGATGTGCGATATTCGCTTTGCTGCGGAAGGAGCGAAATTCACTAGTGCTTTCTCGCGGCGAGGACTGATTGCCGAACATGGCGTGTCTTACATGTTGCCGAGGGTCGTTGGTCCGTCCAACGCACTAGACATCTTGATGTCTGGCCGGGTTTTTCTGGCCGATGAAGCGAAAGAGATGGGCGTAGTGAGCCGTGTCGTACCACCAGACGAGTTAGTCCCCGATGCGATTGAATACGCGCAGGAATTGGGGCGCTACAGCGCGCCGTGGGCGATGGCTCAGATGAAGCATCAAGTGTGGAGCCAGATGGATATGGCTCGTACAGAGGCGCTGAACGAATCGAACCAATTAATGGCCCAATCCTTGAAGCGACCCGATTTCAAGGAAGGTGTTGCGAGTTTCGTTGAGAAACGCGACCCTTCCTTTGAGTCAGTCACCGGTTCATAAATCGACTCCCGGTTCCTGTGAACCGAGATACGGCTTGTAACGTCCATCGCTATGACTGAGACACTTGGCGCCTTCGCTGTCTTGGCTTGGCTGGCCTACTTGGCTAGCCGACTTCTAGCAAGCCGCCATCTCCCTGAATTGGTCGGTTTCCTGATTGTTGGAGCCGTTTTGGGGCCATCAGGAATCGAACTAGTGAGCGAACACGAACTTGCCGCGCTTCGACCGCTCACCGAGATCGCCCTGGCTGTACTGATGTTCATAATCGGTCAAAGAGTTTCCACCCGGGCGTTACGCGCTGCTAAATGGACTCTCACTACCGGTGTAACCCAATATGTCCTCTGCGCAGTTTCGGTTTTCCTCGCAGCCCGCGCAGTAGGAGCCGACAGGGCGGTTGCCTTAGTACTCGCAGCGCTTGCCGGCGCTGGCGCGCCAATGACGATCGCCCACATCGTCAGTTCGGTCAAAGCATCGGGAAGTTACCCCACAGGGGTGGTCGGCACCCACGCAGTATCAGATGCCTTGGCTACCACGACGTTTGCTGCCGTCCTCCCGATAGCCACAATTCTTGCTGACCAAGAAGCCGATATTTCCGCCGCGATACTGGATTTTGTACAACTAGGAATAGGTGGCGCAGTCCTCGGATTGCTCGGAGGGTGGTTCGTCTCGCGCCTCGGCTTTCAAATCGAGACGTCGGGCGAACTGTTGCTCTTTTTCCTCGTACATATTCTGCTCGGCTGGTCGATCGCCGATTGGCTCAACATCTCCCTGCCTCTTGCGGCTCTGATGGCTGGAGCAACCGCAGCATCGGTATCACCAGAAGCGTTCTCGTTGCGACTCTTTCGAACCATCCGAAGCATCGAACAACCCCTATATCTGCTGTTCTTCGCGCTTGCGGGTGCTTCTATCCACCTCGGGGATCTAGGAAGCGTAGGAATAGTCGGATTGGTGTACATAGGGGTTCGCGTCGCCGCAAAGATAGTGGGTGGACTAATTGGTGGTCTGTTGGGAGGACTCGGATGGAAGACCTCACTTCGTTTGGGAGTAAACCTCACTCCACAGGCCGGCGTCGCCGTAGGTCTGGCCGTTTTGGCCAGCGAGGTGCTAGGTGACTCAGGCGCCGAAGCGGCCACGGTGGTGCTGGGTTCTGTCGTGTTATTCGAGCTCATCGGACCACTCCTCGTAGCCAAAGATTTTCAGGGAACGAGCAGCGAGAGCGATTCGGAAACTGTGGACCCCACTCAGGTGGAGTTACCCGGGAGGGTTCTTATTGCCTCATCAATGCCGGTGGAGATCCCTGAATGGCTTATTGATCTCGCAGCACGGTGGCGCTCTCGTTTGGTCGTCTACCAGCCCGGGGAAGCAGACTCACAGCATGTAACGCAGCTGTTATCGCGCTGTGCCAGCAAAGATGTTGAAGTAAAATTCCAAAGTCTAAGAAACGAAAGCTTCACGGGCGCCGTCGTAAGAACGAAAGCGGAAGTTCAAGCCGACATGGTGGTCTTGTTTGCATCAAGACCTCAAGGAGCGACCTCCCGTCTCGTCCTCTTTCCATCTGAAAGAATTGCCCGCGAACTTTCGGTGCCTGTTCTCACGTTTCCCATAACGACGGAAGGTCCGCCGGAGCCGCCGCATCGGATCCGTCGATGGCCATGGGCAAATTGAAAACGATGAACAATTGATCCACGGTGCCAGTTCCGAGCAGACTGTGCTTGATCAACAAAGGAAGTAACAATGTCCGATCGTGTTTTAGTGAGCATCGCTGACGGTGTTGCCGATGTTCGATTGAACCGACCTGAGAAACTGAACGCGCTCGACAGCGCAATGTTCAGAGCGCTGACCGACGCGGGGGAGAGCCTCAAGGATCGCTCAGATGTTCGGGCAGTGGTTCTCAGCGGTGAAGGAAGATCTTTTTGTGCTGGTCTCGATTTCTCGTCTTTCCAGGCAATGGGCGACTCCCAAGACACCAAAGACAAACCAGACGCGGTCGATCATCTAGAAGGGCGAATCACCCACTTGGGTCAACAAGCCACTTGGGTATGGCAAGAACTTGACGTTCCCGTTATAGGAGCGATTTCAGGACACGCACTCGGGGGTGGATTTCAGCTTGCAATGGGTCCAGATATACGACTCGTTCACCCGGACACGAAGATGTCCATTCTGGAAATCAGGTGGGGTTTAGTTCCAGACATGGGGGCTTCGGTCCTGCTGCCCCCGCTGGTTGGGTTAGATGTGACCAAAGAGCTGTACTTCACTGGACGAATGATCTCGGGCACCGAGGCAGTGGAGCTTGGGGTGGCTACACGAATTAGCGACAACCCACATGCAGATGCTTTGGACCTAGCCAAGGAAATAGCGGAAAAGAATCCGGACGCTATCCGTAGGATGAAGACAATCCTCAATGGGCTTACTGAACGAAACACCGCCGAACGTTTTGCTGCCGAACGCGAGCACATAGGAGCGCTCATTGGCTCACCGAACCAACTGGAAGCGGTCTCGGCGTTCTTCGAAAAGCGGACCCCGAAGTTCTCGTGACTTCGATTCGCATCTGAGACACTAACTACGTGACCGTAAACATCGACTCGTTACTCGACGAAGCTCGCGAGTTGGCTGAGGCCGCAGGATCACTGACGCTGAAATGGTTTCGACAACCCGACCTAAAGGTGAGCGCCAAAGTCGACGGGACCGAAGTCACAGCTGCCGATCGCGCTGCGGAACGGTTTATTCGAGACGAGTTGGCTCGTCGACATCCGGGTCACGCTGTTTTCGGCGAAGAAGAAGGCGGGGGAATAGCGTCCAACGGACTTTCCTGGGTTATTGATCCCATAGACGGAACGCGCGGCTTTGTTCGGGGCGTGCCGCTCTACGCGACCCTGCTTGCGGTTGTCGACGACGACGGCCCACTGGTAGGAGTGATCCATATTCCCGCATTGAATTCGACGATTTCGGCGGGAAGGGGCGTCGGATGCTGGCTGGACGGCCGCCCCTGTTCGGTAAGTGATCGATCTGACATAGCGGGCTCGCTTGTGAACACAAGTAGCTACGAAACAATGTCGAATCAGGCCCTCGTTGATTTAAAGGCCTCAGGGGCGATGATGAGGACATGGGGCGACGCATATGGCTACTACCTAGTTGCAAGTGGTCAAGCTGAAGCGATGATCGATCCGATCTGCTCTCCATGGGACCTTGCCCCAATGCCCGTCATCATCGATGAGGCTGGCGGGAAATTCACCGATTTGAACGGCACCCCTAAGCTTGATCTCCAGGCATCTACGGATTCGATAAGTGGAGTTGCCTCTAACGCATTGATCCACGATGAGTTGCTTGACATATTGAGGGACGCATGACCGAGGAAAATCAGCGAATGCCCAAGTGGTTTCCACGAGCCACAGCCCTGTTCCTCAGTGGCCTAGCTTTGCTGGGCGCTGCAATTTGGATGTTGATCCGCGTCCGCTCTCTGATCATCGTGGTCCTGGTGTCGCTGTTTCTTTCTTTTGCAATAGAACCCGCCGTCAATTGGTTAGCGAGGCGCGGATGGCGTCGCGGGCTGGCAACCCTTGCAATGTTCATCCTGATTCTCCTGGCACTCGGCGGATTCTTGTTTGCTATGGGATCGGTGTTGGCGGACCAGATCACAAAACTGACCAGCGAAGCTCCTGGTTACATAGCTCAGATAGAAAGATGGCTTGAGGATCAATTCGGGATTGTCGTAGAGACCGACTCACTAATCGCAGAATTTTCGAGTGGTGGAAGCGCAGCACGCCTCGCATCCAATGTCGCGGGCGACCTTGTTTCAATCGGAACAGCGTTGATGTCTCTGATCTTTCAAACCTTGACGGTCTTGTTGTTCACCTATTACTTAGTGGCAGACGGCCCGAAGCTTCGCCGCCTCCTCTGTTCAGCCCTGCCTCCATCAAAGCAAGCAGTCATGCTGAAGGGGTGGGAAATCGCGATTGACAAGACTGGCGCATACATCTACTCGAGAACCTTGCTTGGCGTGGCAGCCTTCCTTGTGCACTGGATCGTTTTCGCGCTCTTGGACGTTCCTTCACCAGTTCCACTCGCCCTCTGGGTTGGGATCATGTCCCAATTCGTTCCAGTGGCCGGTACATACCTTGCTGGCCTGCTCCCGATACTCATCGCTCTCCTGCATCAGCCAATCAGCGCCTTATGGGTCTTAATCGCTATTGCTGTTTACCAACAGTTAGAGAACTACCTTTTTGCGCCGAGGATTACAGCGCACACCATGAATATTCACCCAGCGATAGCTTTCGGCACCGTCATAGCTGGAGCATCCTTGATGGGTGTTGTCGGCACGCTGTTAGCAGTGCCGGTAGCGGCTACGGTCCAGGCCTTCGTGTCGACTTACATCCAACGGCATGAGTTAATTGACTCCGAACTCCTCGACGACGTCGAATCCGAGGAAAACTCAAACACCGAAGATCCCTGACCCTGTCCGGTGGCGTGAGTCACTCGTCACCAACGATCAACTCAACGACGTATCTTTCCCGGGCACGCGTCTGATTTAGTACGTCGACTAGATCGGAGTCCAGATGAGAAAATTCGTTGCATTCAAGGACTAACGCGGCAGCATTAGGTCGTTCAACTATGAGAATTCGAAGAGCTTCGATTGGTGGCCGTGCCGAATTCAGGATTCCGGTAAGTCGACACCGTCTATTCTCGTCCGAAATAGAGCTAGCCACTATTTGACCTATCTGATCAAGAGTGTGTTTACGTTCCGACTCATAGACGACGTCCCAACTCGGCCTCTTGGATCGGTCTCTGAGCCCTGCCTGGCGAAGCCGACGAATCAGTTCCCGACTGTCAACGCTTAAGGCTCCAGCTTCTATCGCACGTAAGCGTTCATCGCTATTCACGTCGTAGTGATCGCCTTGGAAACCAATGCGTCTCTTACCGATGTTGCGGGCGAACTCGTGAAGTTCTTCAAGCGAAGTGTCCGAAACGAGGTGCCCCCAAACCTGCCCTCTCCACCTCCAACGCGGGGTATCAACGAGAATCACTGGCGCGACGCAATCATGTCATCAACGAGAGCATCGTATTTCGGGGCCAATTTCGACCATTCGAAATTCGCGACATGGGCCATAGTTGCCGACTGGTATTGGTGGAGCATCTGTCGAGAGTTAGAAAGAACAGAGCGAAGCGCCTCAAGGAGATCTGCCTCATAGAGAAGAGTCGAGTGGAGCGATTCAGGCACAATTTCAGGGTACGCAAGCCGATTAGGTAAGACCGGCCTCGCTCCGGCGGCTATCGCCTCGGTGACCGCTAATCCGAAAAAATCGTGGTGTGACGAAGAAACAACAATGTCGCTTCGACAAAGTGCATCCGCATAAGCGCCTTCTTGCTGGTGACCATAGAGAACTATTCGGTCCTCCAATTGGTTGAGCAGACGCCGGCGTGCTCGCCGCCCACTGCGTTCAACCTCACCCAAGGCGTAAACACCGAACTCTTGACCTTCGCTGGCCAATACCGACAGTGCATGAACGAACTCATTTGGACCCTTATCGAAGGACCAACGGTGATTCCACATCACCCTCAAAGGACCAGTCGGCGCGCATGGCCGTAGGTCCGTAGTTCGTATCCCCACCGGCAAAATTTTGATGTTGGATAGCAAGTTCTCCAGTTTCTTCCCGGCGCCTGGGACGAGTTCCTCAACAAACGGAGGCATTCGCTCGATCAACACGCGCGCATGGTAACGAGTAGCAACAGCGACCTTGTCCGCAGCCGAAACTGCCGTCCAGTCATTGATGATCGCGCCCTGAGCTTGTCCCCCCTTCGGCCCAGGGGGGTATCCGATTTGGCTTTCGTGCATGTAGAGCAGCGTCGGAGGACGAGAGATTGTTGGACCTAAAAGCCCCAGAACAGTCGCGAGATCGATAGGGCTACTTGCCACCAAAGCGTCTATCTCTGTTGCGCTTTGGGTGATCGCCTCTGCGAAACACGATGGACCGAGTACGAGTGATCGCCGCCAGCCAGCATCAGGGCCTGCGGCAACCTTGATCTGGTGGCGACTTGCCGAACGCCAACCTTCAACCCATTTACGATGGGATCCTCGATACCACGGTTCAAGAACCAGAATATTCGCCACGACGGCGACCCTACATCGGTGCTTCACATCCAAGAAATAAACAGGCAGACTTGCCCACCGTGTTGAAGATGTGGTTCATCTGTCCCATAGCAGCTCTCTTGGCAGCGCTGGCTTTGTTTGCGACCCCAGCGGCAGCAGCCAAGGTCGAAGTTGTAGGGGGAGCTATCGGGTATGGGCAACCAGACAGCCAATCGTTGACTTCGCCCGTTGCTGCAATGACTTCCAAACATGATGGTTCTGGGTACTGGATAGCGACACAGGTCGGCGGCGTAGTGAATTTTGGCCAAGCGTCGCATTTCGGAGATATGAGTGGGAAGCCACTGAACCAGCCGATCGTGGGTATGGCCGCCACTCCAACTGGGAACGGTTATTGGTTGGTCGCAGCCGACGGCGGCATCTTTTCCTTTGGCGACGCAAGGTTTCATGGATCGACCGGGCATCTAAAACTGAACAGCCCAATTGTCGGAATGGCCACAAGCTTCAGCGATGGTTATTGGCTGGTCGCAGCGGATGGTGGAGTGTTCGCGTTTGGGTCCGCCCCCTTTTATGGATCGATGGGCGCAGTCGCGCTTAACCAACCAATAGTTGCGATACTTCCTAGTGGTTCCGGTCGCGGGTATTGGTTACTGGCCGAAGATGGCGGAATTTTCACCTTCGGCGACGCCAGCTTCTTTGGCTCGGGCCCTGGTGAGGGCGATACCGGTCCGTTCGTAGGCATGATTCCCGTGTCCGGTGGTCACGGCTATTCGCTCGTTCACAGGGATGGTCGAATTCGTCCATTTGGAACTTCGACACTCCAAAGCGAATCGGCGTGTGATTCATGGCCAGTCGCTGACATGTCCGTAGCCGGCGAAGGCGCGGTCCTACTGCGAACTGCGAATCCTCAACCCAACGAACCGCCATCAAACATTTCGGCGCAGGCCGACAGCGATTACTTGAGAGACCTTGTCTCTCTTTCTCAATCCTGCCAAACAACGAGTGACCCAGCACTTGTCGAGTTTGGGCTTCCACTTAGCGAACCCGTTCAAACATCATCGTTTGGTTGGCGACGCCATCCCATATGGGGCGATATCGCCATGCATAAGGGGGCCGATTTCATAGGCCCGAATAGGACCTCGGGAGGGTCAGCCCTGGCTGTGGCTAACGGGAGTGTGCTCGCAGTGCTCGACTTGGTCGCATACGGGAAGACGGTTGTCGTGGATCATGGTGGGCGCATTGCGACTGTGTACTCACATCTGGCAGGAGCGAACGTGCAAAAAGGAGATCTCATTAGTACGGGATCTCCCTTAGGTGCAGTTGGATCCACCGGGCTTTCCACTGGTGTTCATCTTCATTTCGAACTTCGAATAAATGGGACCGCAAAGGACCCCACTCCGTATCTGAATCTCCCGAACCCTGGTCCTTTAGGGGATTGAATATAGGTTGAGCGCGATTTAGAACGCTTCCAAATGTTCCAAAACCGCGTCGATAAAGCCGAAGTTCTTTGGTGTTGCAAAGTGATCGCATCCGCGCAATTCGGTGTAAGTGGAGTCGGGAAGGGCATCGATCAAAGGATCAGCCGGACCAGCGAAATCCTCAGTGCCCAACACCACTCGCACCGGATGAGTTATCCGCTCGAATTGTGGCGATCCGAGAGGGTAGTGGCTTCGACGCATGAACGCCGCTAGTGCCTTCCCATCTTGGTCAGGCTCGGCGGCGTACCGAGCAAATGTTTGAGCGTGAACATCGTCGTCGTCTGCCTCGCCTTGCACTCCTCGAGCGATTCGTTCTGCTTGCTCTTCGTCTCGTTCAAAAAGGTTGCGTCCGACCCCGCTAACCACAAGTTTGCCAAATTTGTCTGGAGCTATGGATGCCATGCACAGCAACGTTCTCGCCCCCATCGAAAATCCGACGCCATCAACCACGCCATCAGGTAGCCGGTCGACCAATCCTTGCTCCATATCGGCGTAACCAGCCGGATCATGGTGTTTATCAGCTGAGCCATGCCCGGGAAGGTCCCAAGCGATCACTTGTCGACCAGCGTCTTGCAAAAGCTCGATGATTCCCGTGGGAGCCCAGGTGGATTCAACCGATCCAGTAAATCCGTGCAGTAACAGAACAGGGTTGCTCATCTACCGAGTTTGACAGAGGACACCCGGCTCATGCACACCGGCGCCAACTCGCGAGCAAGATGCGTCCTTCGATTACCGTATGAGGCCTACGTCTAGATAGAAGAGGAAATATGCCGCCTTCCACCGGCCAACCAATACGGATAGCAAACTGCAGCGGTTTTTTCGGTGATCGACTAGCGGCCGCCAAAGAAATGGTGCACGGCGGACCTATCGACGCGTTAACCGGTGACTGGCTGGCCGAACTAACGATGCTCATCTTGTCGCGCATTCAAGCCAAGGCTCCTGGGCGTGGGTACGCGCGAACGTTTGTCACTCAAATGGAAGATGTCATGGGTGAATGCCTAGACCGGGGGATCAAAGTCGTCTCGAACGCTGGTGGTCTCAACCCGGAGGGCTGTGCTGACGCCGTCCAAGAGGTGGCGGACCGTTTCGGGCTGCAGCCCTCCATCGCCTACGTAGCTGGCGACGACATATCCGGTCGCCTCCAGGAGTTGCTAGCCGCTGGCAATGACTTCACCCACCTGGACACCGGTGAACCGCTGGGCGAACTCGCCGACCGGATTGTTACAGCAAATGCTTATATCGGATGTTGGGGAATTGTTGAAGCGTTGAACCAAGGAGCAGACATCGTAATTACCGGCCGAGCGACAGACGCAGCGGTAGTAGCGGGACCTGCAGCGTGGTATCACGGCTGGGAACGCGATCACTGGGATTCTTTAGCTGGAGCGATTGTCGCCGGGCACGTAATTGAATGTGGAGGACAGGCCACTGGCGGCAACTATTCGTTCTTCACTGAAATAGAGGATCTCACCTACCCGGGCTTTCCGTGGGCTGAAGTGTTCGAAGATGGAAGCTCAATCATTGGCAAGCACGATGCAACCGGCGGCGAAGTTTCAATTGGAACGATCACCTCTCAACTTCTCTATGAGATTCAAAGCGAACGCTATTTCAATCCCGATGTAGTCAGTAGGTTCGACACCATCCAACTCGAACAGGTCGAGAAGGATCGCGTCAGAATTTTCGGAACTCGCGGAGAACCCGCACCCGAGGAACTCAAAGTTGCTATGAACTATCAAGGAGGCTTCCGTAACCAAATCTCGATCGGCCTCACCGGGTTAGACATAGAAGAGAAAGCTGAACTGATCGAGCGTCAGTTTTGGAATAGCTGCCCGTACAGTCCAGATGACTATGAGACCGTGGTGCGGAAATTTCTCCCCACCCACAAGACCAATCCCGCTACGAACGAAGAGGCGGTGGCTGTCTACAAAATCATCGTCAAAGACCCTGATGAACGCAAAGTTGGCAGAGCATTCTCTAATGCTGGAACCGAAATAGGTCTGTGCTCAATTCCGGGAATGTTCGGAACCGCGGGTGGGCCAGGCCCCGGGCAGCCATTCGGCGTTTATTGGCCAACCCTGTTGGACTCGACGCTCGCGCCGATGGATGTCATCGTTGGAGGTAAGCGCACCGTCATAGATAACACCCCGTCGGAATCGGCGCCTGATATCGAACCTCTGAAAGTAGCGCTCCCGGACCTCCCTCAAGGGGTGACGCGTTCTGTGCCGCTCGGAACGCTGTTCGGAACTCGATCGGGCGACAAAGGACCGAATGCCAATCTCGGCGTTTTTGCGCGAACTCCTGAGGCGTTTGTCTGGTTGAGTGACTTTTTGACCATCGACCGACTCAAATCGCTAATGCCCGAAGCCGCAGATCGACGCATCGAGCGATTTGACCTGCCCAACTTGTGGAGCCTCAACTTCATCTTTCATGGATTACTTGAAGAAGGTGTAGCCGCATCGACCAGACAAGACCCTCAGGCTAAAGCGCTAGGTGAATACCTGCGGGCAAAGGTCGTCGATATTCCCGAAGTTCTCTTGCTTTAGAGAAGCCGGGTGTCTGGCTCGCTAATCACCGGATTGGTAAGCGTACCGATTCCGTCAATTGTTATCGAAACTTCGTCTCCAGGTGATAGCAGCTTGGGGGGATCCCAATACAGACCGACTCCTGCAGGGGTGCCGGTGGCGATGACGGTTCCAGCTTCCAAGGTGAAAGCGGTCGAAAGATGATGAACGATGTCGAAACAGTCGAAGATCAAATCATCAGTGTTGGAATCTTGACGCACCTCTCCGTTTACGCGCGTGGTCAGTTGCAGATTGTGGGGATCTAATGAGTCGCCACTAACCACCCACGGGCCCAAGGGTCCATGGGTGTCCCAGGACTTTCCCATGAGCATCGTCGGACTCGCCCGCTGCCAATCGCGAACGCTGACGTCATTCATAATGCTGTAGCCAGCAATTACCTCTTCTGCTCTTTCCCTCGGAACGTGACGACATCGTCGGCCAATGATGATCGCTAACTCGCCTTCGTAGTCGACCATCTCCGATGCCACCGCCGGAATATGAATTCCGGCGCCTGGCCCGATGATGCAGTTGTGATGTTTAGTGAAAATGATTGGGGTTGTGGGTACCTCTCTGCCACCTTCTTCGGCGTGAGCTCGGTAGTTCAACCCCACGGCAAGAATCGCAGGCGGAGCACCAACAGGGGAGAGAAGTTGGGCTTCGGATAGCGGGGTTCGTTGCCCCCAAGCCAGATCTCCTATCGGTACTCCAGAAGCCAATAACCCTGGGAGATCATCGTGTTCAGTTTCAAGATCGATGAGTTCTTCGCCATCTACGAGAGCTATACGAATGGAACTATCACGGCGATGTCGAGCAATAAGCATGTAGGGACCATAGTCCCGCTCTTGTCGTCTTCGGCGTCCTCTGGCACTCTTACTCATCAGACCTGCGTCGCTTGTGACCAAGGTTTTTCGACGAGGAGCGTGGCTTGATGCGTGGACCTGAAACCAGTATGGATTCAATCACCGACACCATCACCGGCCTACCCGATGCTCGTGTGCTCACGGTAATGCTCGATCGAAAAGTTGCTCTAGCCAGACGAACCCTCAAACCTGTGTCAGTCGTTTTCTTCGAAATCGACGACTATGAGTCCTTCGCTCCTTACCTCCGCGAACACGCAACGCGAGTCACCTCACGAGTCATCACTAACACCCTTAGAGAATCAGACACGGTCTGCGGTATGGGTGGGGGCGTACTTGTAGCTCTATTAGATGACACGTCTGAGTCGGGGGCCGTATGGGCTGCGAACAGGATCCGGCAAGCTAGCGCGGAAGCCCCTTCTCGAGATGTTGTGAGCCTGTCCGCTGGAGTCGCGTGCTACCCGTCTCACGCGATGGATGGAGAAGATTTGATGGAGGCAGCTCGCTCTGCTTGCGTAAACGCATTGAGCCATGGTCCAGGTCGGATCCAGGTCTCTGAGGGTACAGACAGCGTCTAACCCGAGAACGTTTCGCGCTGTATTGTTCAACCTCCGACAAATAAAGCGAAACCATGGAACAGTCCTACGAAAATATTGTTGTCGACTCCCCGCGGTCAGGCGTCGCTCGAATCACACTGAATCGGCCAGAACGCCTCAACGCACTCACGCTCGGCCTCGTCGATGACTTACACGACGCATTGGATCGAGCCGATAATCACCACGAAACTAGAGCCATCATCATTACCGGCGCCGGACGAGGCTTTTGTGCCGGACTTGATTTAACGGGATTCGGGACCATTCCTGGAACGGAGACGTTCGGCCAGCAGCAGCAGGGTATGGCTGTGCAGCAACACATCGCTGAGATTGTTCACCACATGCGAGACGTGCGTCAGCCGATCATTGCGGCAATCAACGGCGCAGCGGCGGGCGGAGGATTTGCGATCGCCTGCGCTAGCGATATCCGTTATTGCAGCACTTCAGCGAAATTCGGTACGGCCTTTGTTCGACTTGGAGTCTCTGGCTGTGACATTGGGGTCAGTTGGATGCTGCCACGACTAATTGGCGCCTCGCGCGCGTGGGAATTGATGCTCACCGGCCGAGTTGTTGATTCAGAGGAAGCCAACCGAATCGGTCTCGTCAGCAACGTTGTTTCCGACGATGAGCTAATCGATACGTGCTTAGCAGTGGCCGCTGAGATAGAGAGCAACAGCCCCTTCGGGGTGTGGATGACTAAAGAAGTCATGTGGTCAAACCTTGAAATCCCGAGCCTCAGAGCGGGAATTGACATGGAAAACAGGACACAAATACTGGCTTCGGGGACTGAAGACAGCAAGAAGGCCATGACTTCCTTCCTAAGCAGAACCCAGGTTGATTGGAAGAACCGCTGAAAGCTTCACGGTTACGCAACAACTTATGTAGAACAAAGCAGCTTGCGCGAGCGTTCAACTGAACGAATTCGACACAAATGCGAAATCGGTTGACCCGGCCGCTGCACCTATTCGGATCGCAACAAGAGCTGAGAACTAATCAATATCCTGCGGTTCCACCGGTTAAGGCCCGAGGTTCCGCCGCTCCAGCCAACCGACCGTCCTGTACTTCAATTATGTGAGCGTGTCCGAAAGCGCTGTTGTGTGAGGGCATGGACCGAACGACGTGACCCAATCCAGTCAGTGTTGTTTCGAGGGACGCCGCTGAACCTTCAAGTTCGAGCACAATTTCCCCTGGATCAGCCCAAGTATGAAATCCTGTCGGATTGGAGCCTGCGAATCGCCACCGCGGGGCCGACAATGTCTCTGCTGAACTTTGCTCAGCAACGAGGAGTCTGGCGAGCAACTGAAGAACTATTTGCGGTTGCGAATCTCCACCCATCGTTCCGACGGCAGCCCTGAGGGTTCCATCGAAGTTCTCCACCAAGGTCGGGGCGAGTGTATGAGGAGGACGACGACCCGGACCGTAGGCCGATTGGTAATTCGAGTCCGTCGAAAATCCAATCCCTCTGTTGTGGAGAGAAATCCCTGTCTTAGGCATAAACGCTAGAGCGCCCCAACCTGAAGCGTTTGACTGAATTAGCGACACTCCCATCCGTTGCCCGTCTACCGCATTCAAATAGATGGTGTCTCCGGGGTTGATTCCAGTGGGAACCTTTGACACTTGATTGCGACGTATCCGACTAGCGCGCGGCGCTAAACGCTCCTCTTTCAACAAGTCATTTCCATTCGCATTCTCGTGAAGCACTTCGGGCCGGTCGTAGCCCGCTTGGAGGGCGGCTTCTGCCAACAAATGGACGAAGAGGGGATCGGTTGGATCTGTGGGCAGGTCCAACTGATCGGCGATCCACGCAGCCGACAAACAGAGGTATCCCTGCGAATTGGGGGGCAGACTCCAAATGCGATGCCCAAACGCATCAATTGAGATTGGGTCAACCCAGTCTGACTGTGGGTTTGCCAGATCTTGCTTGGTGTACTCGCCACCGCCGAACGTCAGTAATTCGTCTCCAAAATCACCGCCGTAGAACGCGTCCCTTCCTCCAGTGGCTATTTCCTGGAGAACTCGCGCGATTCCGGGTCGATGGATGATCGAGCCTGCTTTGGGTGGACCGTTTTGGAAATAGTCCTGAACATTGTCGACTCCAGCAAGTATCTGAGTCGCCTGGGCGCACTCAGGGCTGATGGGGAAACCATCTTCTGCTAGCCGAAGGGCATCGTGTAGCACCTGCTCAAACGGCAATTGACCAAACTTGCTGTGAAGAGAGCACCATCCGTCAACACACCCTGGAACCGGAATGCTTCGCGGGTCGTTCCGAAATGGCATCTCGGTAAAGCCGTCACGTCTCAGCTGATCGAGGTCTGCTCCGCTGCCCGACCGGCCACTCGCATTCAACGCGTAAGGCCGCTTCTCACCTGGAACGTGAACCAATGCCCAAAGATCACCACCCATTCCGCACATGTGTTGACTGGTAACCGCGAGTACTGCTGACGCGGCAATTGCCGCGTCCACGGCATTACCCCCACCGCGAATGGCAGCAATGCCCGCTCCGCTGGCCAAGTGGTCGATGGTGCACACCATGGCATTGCGGGCGTAGCGCGTCACAAACGGAACAGTGTCACCCCAAGACATCAGGAATCTTCTTTAGGTAGGAGGACATGAGGATTCAAGACTCGATGAGGGTCCAAGGCATGCTTGATTAACCGGAAGGCAGAGATCTCTGTGTGGCTCCGGTTGAGGTGTAATAGATCTCTCTTCGCACTCCCGACGCCATGTTCGGCGGAAATGCTGCCACCAAGCTTCGCTACGTACTCAAGAACGGCCTCATCCACCAATTCAGATGGCTCACTTCCATCTTTTCCCAACACATTGACATGGACATTGCCGTCGCCCAAATGACCGAACATATACACCGATGCATCTTCATCTTGCTCAGAGACAACTGACGGTACCTGGTGAACGAATTCAGCGAGTTTCGAAGCTCCTAAGGTCACGTCTAGTTTGTGGGGTGTTCCTTTGACAGATATGGCTTCGGTCACTTTCTCTCGGTACTGCCAAAGATTGTTGCGATGCTGTCCATCAAGAGCAACACCGACGTCGGTTACAAGGGTCCCCAACTTGTCGATGGCAGAGGCAAGCTCTTCGGTCGGGTCGCTCGACGCTGCGGCCTCAACAATCAACCAAGCGTCACTCTTTGGGCCGACGGGGATCGAAGAATCGATATGTTCAGACACCAAATGCATGGCGGCGCGGAACACGACCTCAACGGCGTGAAGGGACGGCACTGAACGTCTCAGAGCGGAGGTTGCTGCGACAGCATCATCAACGGTGCTGAATGCAAGCATTGCCGTGCACCGTTCTGCCATATGAGGATGAAGTCGCAGTCGTGCTTTGGTGATAATCCCGAGAGTGCCTTCACTTCCCGCGAACAAGGAGGGAAAGTGGTACCCCGTATTGTCCTTTTCTAGGCCTTCAAGATGGCTGATGATCGAACCATCCGCTAACACAGCCTCCAACCCCAGCAGTTGGTCTCGCATAGCACCGTAGCGAAGGACGTTAATGCCTCCAGCGTTTGTCGCGATCATCCCACCGATGGTGCAGCTATCTCGTGCAGCCAGGTCTACGCCGATATCGAGATCGGATGGGGCAACGTGCGCTTGCGCCCGTGCAAGCGTGACACCGGCGCCAAGCGTCACTTGCTGAGCAAGTTGATCCACTGGTTCGCATTGATCTAGCCGCGTCGTGGAGAGGACAACCTCACCGTTCAACGGAACGCCCCCACCTACAAGTCCTGTGTTGCCTCCTTGGGGCACAATTTTCAACTCCGCTTCGCCTGTCAGAGTGACGACCTGAGCTAGTTCGCTGGTGTCGGCGGGACGCACAACTATCGGAGTATGTCCGCGAAACCGTCCAGTCCAGTCCGTGGCATAGCTCAGGGTGAGATCAGTTGCTTCTAAGACGTGGGTGTCACCTACGATGCGCTTGAGCTTGCGGGCTAACTCCGAAATTCTCTCAGTCATGCACATGGTCCTCATTGGGCCACAAACCTCGTCGGCGGAGTACCTCCAAGAGAGTTGCGGGAACGTCGGTCATTATTCCGTCGACCCCGAGATCAAGTAACGACTCCATTTCGTGGACCTCATCGATGGTCCAAACGTGCACTGCGAGACCAAGTTCGTGACATCTGCTAACGAACCTGTTGTCCACTATCGGAATCGGACCTTGCCGAATTGGCACCTGAGCAGCCCGAGCACGGAATTGTTTCGTCGGGAAATGCCACGAAGATAGTCGGGCTCGTATCACCTCGATGGGGCCCATACTGAGGCAGACCGCATCTCCGAACTCTTGGTGAATCCTCCTAAGACGACTGTCAGAGAAAGCACCCACACAAACCCGGTCTAGCGCCTTCAGCTCTCGAAGTTCACGGATCAGGGGTTCGACTGCACTGTTTGCCTTCGGATCGATGTTGACTCGTAAATCAGGAAAACTCGACATCAATTCGCTGAACCTAGGGATGGGCTCTCGGCCATCGACCAGCGCCTCTTGGACCTCGCTCCATCGCAGCTCAGAAATCTGACCCACAGCGTTCGTTACTCGATCTAGCCGGTCGTCATGAAAGGCGACGAGTACACCATCAGCTGTGGCATGCACATCGGTCTCTACATACCGAAACCCAAGATCAACTGCCCCCTGAAACGCAGGCATCGTATTTTCTGGCCAAGCGCCAGCGCCGCCGCGATGAGCGATGGGGATCGGCCCCGACGTATCGAGATAAGGATGAGGAAGAGACATTCCTGCCAGTATCGCGGTTCGCCGCTGCGTTTGATAGCCGAGCTACTCTGCGCGTATAGTGTCCTCTTCTTTTCACCCCCCTCTCCAACACTTCCGAGACGCATTAGAGGCATCACCTCTGCGGCTTGACATCGCAGCGTTGGCTGTGGGGGCTCACTGCAACGAAGCTGGCATTGACGTTGACGAGGGACTTTCCAAACTAGATGACCTTGCTGCAGGGGTTTCGGATCGAACGCTCCCCGGGATACTTCAGTTTCTCTTCAAAGACCAAGGTTTCGGAGGGGAAAAAGATAACTATTACGACCCGGCGAATAGCTATATCGATCAGGTAATGCTGCGTCGACGGGGCATCCCGATCTCGCTGGCGATCATCACCATCGAGGTCGCTCGCCGATGTAATGTCCCCCTCTTTGGTGTGGGCATGCCCGGCCATTTCCTCGTCGGGTGCCGAGATACAGAGGACATTTTCCTAGATCCGTTTGAAGGAACAATCATTGACAAAGCCGCCGCTCACGCCCTTTTCTCAGATCTGCACCCTTCGCAAGAGTTTCGTACCGAGTTCTTGAATGAAACAGCCTCCGATTCCATTGTTTTGCGGATGCTGAATAATCTTCGGATGATTCATTTAAGAGATAGACAGATCTCGGGGTTAGCGTCAGTTCTCGAATTATTGGTGTGCTTTGTTGACTGCCCGATAGATGAATTTCATCGTCTAGCTGCAGCGTTAGACGCCTTGGGTAGAACCGACGAAGCAGCGCGGCATTTAGACCGGGCAGCCAGCCGTTACGGGGGAACAGATGCAGACCAAATGAAAGCCCGCGCGACTCAATTGTGGGCACGTTTGAATTGATAGGGCCTCCGCTGAGGTAACCCGGCCAGATATACGCGTTAAGAGCGCAGGTCCTCAATGTCTGACCTGAGGGAGAAGGCCCCTTCCTGCTGGCAGAATAGGACTTAACGTCTCTGACCCCACTACCGTGGCGATCTGGGAGGATCGATGTCGCTTGCCTCGGAAGAAAAACGCCTCAGTGGTTTAGTCAAACAATTACTGGACGAGTGCGATCCAGCGGGCTCAAGAATTGACTTCTTGGGTAGACAATTCGACCTTGGTCTTGCCTGGGTGCATTTTGGCGAAGGGTACGGCGGTCTGGGTGTCGCGCCAAAACTCCAAAGTCGAGTCAACGCCCAACTAGCTGAAGCAAGAGCACCAGTCTGCTGGCCCTTCAATCCCATCGGCTATGGAATGTGTGGGCCAACGGTGTACACCCACGGAAGCGAAAACCAAAAGAAGCGTTACCTGCGTCCGCTTTTCACTGCCGAAGAAATCTGGTGTCAACTATTTTCAGAACCCTCCGCTGGCAGCGACGTAGCGGGTCTCACCAGCCGGGCCATCCGGGACGGCGACGAGTGGATAGTCAATGGACAGAAAGTTTGGACGAGCCTCGCTCACGTTTCTCAGTGGGGGTGCCTAGTGACCCGAACCGACCCTGATGCGCCGAAACATAAAGGACTTTCCTATTTCGTAGTTGACATGACACAGGAGGGCGTTGATGTTCGACCCCTGCGTCAGATGACTGGGGATGCGGAGTTCAACGAGGTGTACTTCACCAACGCCCGCGTCCCCGACGCTGAACGACTCGGCGAAATCGGCGATGGCTGGCGTGTCGCGCTAACAACATTAATGAATGAACGGGTAGCGATAGGGGGAGGGCAGGCACCCCGCGGATCAGGACCAATCGCTAGTGCAGTTCGTCTCTGGGATGATATGGCTGACTCGCGCAAGGACTTGGTAACTAAAGATCGACTAATGACACTTTGGATCAAGTCCGAAGTGGCTCGCTTGACCAACATTCGAGCTAGCCAAAACAGAGGAAGGGGCGTTCCCGGACCAGAAGGCTCCACCGGAAAGCTGGCATTCGCTGAAAACAACCAAGATATTCATGAGTTCAACATGCAACTCTTAGGTCCCCAAGCAATGCTTTACGGCAGCTACGCGACTGGTGAGCGCCTTGAAACTGACCGAATAAATGCGACGCAGCGCCACTTCTTGAGGTCACGAGCGAATTCAATTGAAGGCGGAACTTCGGAAGTTATGAGGAATATTTTGGGTGAACGAGTCTTGGGTCTTCCAGGAGATGTGCGAACCGACAAAGACCTTCCGTTTACTGAAGTTCCCCACAACTGACAAGGCCCGTCAGCATCACCTAGTCCCGAACGGAGAGATGAGGCAGCCCACGAAAGTGAGTTGTCTCGTTGATGGAGTTAACACTGCGGTGCCCCTCACTTGAGGCGAACACCCGAGTCACTGATGAATAATCCACATCGAATTTCATGAAATCCTCCGGGCTAAAATTCAAGCAGTGGGCCAGATATGCATTGATGACCCCGCCATGGCAGATGATGCCAACACGTTGACCTCGGTGCTCCTCAACAATGTTCTCCACGGCTGCCACCGCAGACGAAAACCAGATCGCTAATGAGTCAACAGAACCCAACAGTTTTCCTGAAGCCAAGCGCTCCCACGCCGCACGATTGACCTCCTTGAGAACTTCCATCGGTATGTAGCTCGACGAGTCTCGATCGAACTCGCTGAGTTTCTCGCGCACGTTCACTACAAGACCGCAGGCCTCTTCAATGGGAACTGCTGTTTCGCGGGCGCGGCGCATTGGGCTGCTGTAAAGACAATCAATCTGCTCTTCACAGAGCCAGAGCGCGACGGCAGCTGCCTGCTGATGCCCGATCGCGGCCAAGGGCGGATCAGCGGGACTCCCATCGGTCCTTTC
Source organism: Candidatus Neomicrothrix sp. UBA4542 (assembly GCA_002388005.1). Taxonomy (GTDB): domain Bacteria; phylum Actinomycetota; class Acidimicrobiia; order Acidimicrobiales; family Poriferisodalaceae; genus UBA2110. The sequence continues at coordinate 38,657 of DGLO01000017.1, read as the reverse complement.
GACGTGTTCCGGCCGAGCGTGACGTACAAATATCAGTTCCACGTGCGCCGACCTTAGAAGGTTAGGAAGTGAAATACGACGCAATACTCCCTGTTGACGATCCAGTGAACACTCAGAAATCTTTCTGGCGTTTTTCTAGACTCTCGGTACCGTGGAGTAGATGGCACGACGTACCAAGATCATTGCGACAATCGGTCCAGCTTCCCAGGACGATGCCACTCTGCGGGGAATGATCCACGCAGGGATGGATGTCGCTCGGATCGGGCTAGCTCACGGCACCTTAGATGAGCAGGTAGACAAGTTCCGGCTGGTAAGAGCTATCGCCGCCGATCTCGGCCGCCACGTCGGAATAATCATCGATTTACCAGGTCCAAAGATCCGCAGCGCCCCATTCATCGAAGGTGGAGCAGAGCTTGTAGAAGACTCGCAGGTATCTCTAGGCGTCGATGGTTCCACAAGCTCTCAAGACATAATCAATGTCGACTATCCGGACTTACTTGACGACGTTCAGCTTGGTGACACCCTCTCATTTGGTGACGGGAACGTGGTAGTCATCGTGGAAGGGCACGAAGGGGACCGATTAAAGACTCGGGTCCTACATGGAGGAAAACTCGAAGGCAGCCCCGGATTACATGTTCCATCGGACCGGCTTCGCCTCGCATCGCCGACAGATCAAGACCTGTTACTACTAGACACCTTTGTCGAGTTAGGCACAGACATGGTCGCCGTGTCCTTCGTTCGCTCAGCCCACGACATTCGGCGGCTGGGAGTTGAACCAGCTCCACGGGGCCCATTGGTTATAGCCAAGATCGAGACCAAGGCGGCGGTCGAAAATCTGGAGGGCATCATTGAAGCCTCCGGCGCAGTCATGGTCGCCCGAGGAGATCTTGGAACCGAAGCAGACATTGAAGAACTACCACATCTCCAAAAGCTCATCATCCAAGAGTGCATAGCTCTCGGGCGTCCGGCCATCACAGCCACTCAAATGCTTGAGTCAATGGTTTCAGCACCAACCCCAACTCGGGCCGAAGCTTCCGACATAGCGAACGCGGTGTTTGATGGCACATCAGCCGTGATGCTTAGTGGCGAAACGGCGATCGGCAGAGACCCAATCAATGCAGTGCGAACGATGGCGACCATTACGGCCCGAGCAGACGAAAAGTTTAGCTACGAGGCGTGGGCTGAACGTATTCAGGCACTCCGGCGCCGTTCGAAGTCCGCCGCGAAGTACTTACGGGTAACAGACGCCCTCACAATGGCAGCGGCGCGAACTGCTACCGAGACTGATGCAGAAGCCATTATCTGCTTAAGTCGTTCCGGCTTTACGGTTCGTAGCGTCGCTCGTTTCCGGCCCACGGTGCCACTGTTTGGAATGACCTTCGATGATCGGACCGCCAACCAACTGTCTCTATCTTGGGGCACCCGCCCACTGATCTTCAACGAACAACCGACTCCGGCGGCGACGGCAAAGGAAGCTGTAGATACCGCAGCTCGGGTCGGCGCAGTCCGATCGGGAGACACGGTGGTCGTCGTTTCCGGCTCCAGCGCTGAAACTCACGCAACTGACACCCTCAGGGTTCTACGGGTCCCTTAATTTGTGGCGATTTACCGGCAGAACATCAGAGAACTCGCGGTCTACCGATCTTCTCAAACTCAATCCGACTTTCAAATCCTTTTAGTACACGGTGCACTTGACCGAGCTGCGGGCATGATTCGAGTAGCCCGGTGTCTCAGACCCCACCAAGTGATTCGATACGACCGGCGCGGATACGGTCGCTCGGCGCACGCCGCACCAACAACTTCCTTTAGGCAGCAAGTTGACGATCTGAACGCAATCGTGGGTGAATATCCCACTGTGGTCTTTGGTCATAGCTATGGGGGAGTAGTTGCGCTGGCATCAGCCACAAAGGGCAACCCGGCCCTTAGAGCCGTCGCCACCTTCGAAGCACCCAGAGCTTGGGAAGACTGGTGGCCAGCGCCACCATCATCGGACATAGACCCCGCCGACGCTGCGGAACATTTCTTACGTCGCGTCATTGGAGATGACCGTTGGGAAGGGCTACCTGAAATGATTCGACGACGCCGACGCGCGGAGGGAACCCTGATGGTGGAAGAGCTTCACGCACAATCTGCGCGCCGCTATAACGCAGAAATGATCGACATACCACTCGTTATCGGAGTCGGAGAACGGTCAGGTGATCACGCACAACGAGCCGCCCTAAACACGGCAGAAGAGGCAAAGATGTCACGTCTCGTGAGCATTGCCGACGCTGGCCATTCCGCGCCGACAACACATCCCCAGCAAGTCGCTGACCTCATCCACTTAGCAATTACTGACGCTCAAATCACCGATCCCTAAAGCACGTCGCTAGAGTCACCCCATGCCTGAGCAACCCATTCATTTAACTTCGACAGGCCCACCAGAGACCATTATCAACCCCCACGATTCCGACGCATTGGCTGCTCTAGCTGAGGCTACAAACGCCCCTACAGAAGAGCAGAAACCTCTAATCGCTGAAATCATCACCCGATGGCCAAGTTTCTTGGATGGATGGGTCGCGATGGGTCAACTCGCTCAAGGACCCGTTGAGGCCTACGCCTATTTTCGAGTCGGCTACCACCGGGGGTTAGATGCATTGCGCGCAGCTGGTTGGAAAGGAAGCGGATACGTCCGATGGTCAGAAGAAGCGAACCGCGGTTTCTTGCGTTCATTGCTTGGACTTCACCGCGCAGCCGCAGCAATCGGCGAAATAGACGAAGAGGAACGAACCGCCCAGTTCTTAATGCAACTCGATCCATCGGGAGTGCCTGACGGCGAATGAAAGTTACCGGAGCCGTACTATGCGGAGGAACGTCTAGCCGTATGGGTAGCGATAAGGCCTCCCTGCAAATACAAGGCCGTCCCATGATCCAGTGGGTGGTGGATTCAATGAAGGACGCTGGCATTGAGACAGTGGTTGCATTGGGTGATCGGCCCGATCTGGGTTTGCCGGCCTTGGCGGATAAGGAACCAAGCAACGGGCCTCTCGGGGCGATTATCGGAGCAATTACACATTACGGCACTCTGTTGGTCTGCCCCTGCGACGTTCCGATGGTGTCTTCGGATCTTCTACGAGAACTCGTGTCCTGCGCCGAGGAGGTTAAAGATTCCGTGGTGCTAGCGCACAGTGGGCGCTTAGAACCTCTAATTGGCGTCTACAAACAAGAATCCCTGGAGCTACTGAAGGTTGGCTATGCACGCGGTGCCCGAGGTCCCAAGATGGCCCTCAACTCAAAGGACTACGCAACAGTGGATGTGTCCCCAGATCTCGTCAAAAACATCAACACCCAGGAAGATTTCCAATCTGTGCTTCCAATACTTGACCTCTAGCGCATCGCTCGAACGACGGTATCCTTTGATTTCGAAAGGTGACTGAGTGGAAGTTCCCGAAATTGATGTCGATGAACTAGCTCCCCTAATAGCGGCAGGAGCCAGGCTCCTCGACGTGCGAGAGATTGAGGAATGGCAGGAGGCGCGAGTCCCCGGAGGTGTGCTAATTCCCTTGGGAGAGATTCCGGATCGGGTAACCGAAATCCCCACCGATGAACCTCTGTACGTGATCTGTAAGAGCGGAGGAAGAAGCGCAAGCGCTTGCGAGTTCCTTCGGGCACGGGCAATTGACGCTGTGAATGTGACGGGCGGCACACTTGCCTGGATTGAATCTGGCCGAGACGTTGAGTCGGAATCCACGTGACTCGCAGGCGTCGCCGGCTAAGCGGCAACCCCCCAGACACGACATCCACAGCAGGATCCCAGGCGATGAATCACGAATGGGTCGATGATCAAGGGACGTTCGAGGCCTTAATCACCCGCGCCGCGAAAGCGGAACGAATTGCCGTGGATACTGAGTTTCATCGCGAGCGAACGTACTGGCCACGAGTTGCTCTCGTACAGATCGCGATCGCAAACGACATCTTTCTGATTGACCCGTTAGAAGTCGACCTTGCGCCATTTGCAGCGGTCCTCGAAAGCGACACCCTTATTATTATGCACGCCTCGTCGCAAGACCTGGAAGTACTGGATCGAGCTTGCGGCGTCCTTCCCCGTCACCTATTCGACACCCAAATTGCCGCCGGCTTCTCGGGCATGTCGACACCATCTCTTTCTTCACTAGTCGAACGATATGTAGGTGTCGCTCTACCCAAAGGTGATCGACTAACTGATTGGTTCGAACGGCCTCTACGACCAACTCAACAGAACTATGCGGCGAGTGACGTCTTATACCTCTTCGATTTACATGACCGCTTAACTGAGGACCTCAGGAAACGCGGGCGTTTACGCTGGGTAGCTGCTGAATGCGATCCGTCCAACTGGTACACAAAACCAGCTTTGTCCGTCGAGTTCGCGTGGACTCGAATAAAAGAGGCTCGCCACCTGCGAGGACAAGCCCGATGTGTCGTGTCTGTCCTAGCAGAATGGAGAGAACGAGCCGCCCAAAATAGAGACCTACCGACTCGCTTCATTCTTTCGGACCTGGCGTTGGTTGGTGTTGCCCAACGGGCGCCCAGAACTTCTCAAGACTTGAAAGGAATCCGCGGGTTGGATGGCCGGTACTTGAAACAAGGCGCATCGGACGAAATCCTCTCTGTGGTGCAAAAAGGGTTGCAGCGGACCCCCGAGGACGTCCCCACACTCGAGATCGACGAGGGACCGAAGCTAGATAAAGAACTCCGGGCTGCAGTGACCCTGGTGTCGGCATGGGTGTCCCAGGTGGCAAAGGACGAAGAACTCGACCCGGCGCTGCTAGCTACAAGAGCCGACATCGTTGATGTACTAAGAAAATCGAAAGATGCCCGACTATCGAACGGTTGGCGATCTGATCTCGTCGGTACCCGTATCCAGGACTTAGTCACGGGGCGCGCTTCAGTAGCGTTTGACCCCCAAGGCGGCCTGGTGCTTGAACCCCGATTTGATCCGTGAGCTAAAAGAAACAGAAATTCGACCTCTAGCGACCCAGGTTCGGGCACCGAAATCTGATAGAACGGAGGGAGTCGCAGTGCAGTAGTTAGCTCGCTGATCTTGCCGCTGCGCGACAAAGAAGGCGATTTGGAGACGAGGAGCCATCCGTGAAGAAGGGCCGTCACCGCCGGTACGAAGAGGCGCGTAAATTTCAACGGGAAAATGCCGCTGCTTTCACAGTAGAGGATTTCGATTTTGACGAACCGGATCTGTTTTCCAAAGAGGAAGACGACTCTCCAGACGACCAATACGGTGAGCTCGCCGAAAAATACGACGACTACTCCGAGTTAGCTGCGAAATACGCGGACTTCGATGACGGCGACGAAGACAAAGCCTGACTCGACGAAATCAACGACGCCTTACCGTTGGGTGTGGCAACAACAAGCTTTGCGCCTTTCGGCTATCTAATTCAGCCCGCAACCAACCATAAACAACGGGTCCACAAATAGAAGAAAGCTCCTGCTCCATTTGGATGTAGACAGGATGCTCACCGACGTGCGCTTGACTTTCACTCGTGCACCACCACCACACATCGGTTTCTTCACCGCCCCAGTCCCGTCGCTCCCATTCGCGCACCATGGTGTAAATGTGACCGGTCACGGTTTCATGGTCCTCGCGGCGAAGTGGTGCTTGCCAACAGATCTCAGGTTTCGTTTCCATCGGATGTGAGCCGGATTGGAGTGCGAGATGATGGAACGCGCATCCTGCTCCGTTCGCGTGTTCTGGCCGATTCTGAAAGATGCAGGCTCCGTCAACGACGCGTGTGCGCCACCACCCATCATCGTCTTGCCATAAGGCGCCGTCCAAGCGTTCAGCCGTGTCGATGTATTCCCAGGTTTCACTTGTCAACCGACTGATTTGAGCTCTTACGCGCTCGAGGTCATCGGCATCAGAAATGTAGGCGCCGTGGGTGCAGCAGCCGAGTTGTTGGTCAGGAGCCGGTTCAGCTGCAACCCCCGGACAGCCAACGGAATAGATGCAAGTCCAGTCACTCGCGAGGAACGTAATATCGAACAGCCAGGTGCGATGTTCTCCCGGATCTTCGAACGATAACCATTCACGATCAAAATTAGAAGACGTTAAGGGCTTCGTCACACGTCCAGCCTACGGTACGTTCGTCATCGTGCCGGAGTCCTTCGACAAGCACCTTTTTGATGAACTGCACTCGTTACTAGACGATCGCGCTCGGGCCGAAGACTTCGAACTGGGGCTCTACAGCAAAGATGGGTCGGGCATGGAGGGCCGCCCATCAATAGTTTGCCTGCCTGTTAGCACCGAAGAAGTTCAACAAATTGTGAATATCTGCCGGAGGTATGGGCGCCCGTTTATCGCTAGGGGATCCGGAACCGGTTTAGCTGGCGGCGCTGTCCCGGTAGGTGATCCAGTGGTAATAGCGACCGCCAAGATGAACAGGATCATAGAAGTTGATGTCGAGAACCGCATCGCCTGGGTCGAACCCGGGGTTCTGAACCTCGATCTGACCACCCAGCTGAAGCCCCTCGGACTTCATTTCGCCCCGGATCCATCAAGCCAACAAGTTTGTTCGATCGGCGGAAACGTCGCGAACAACAGCGGCGGACCTCATTGCCTGGCCTACGGGGTGACAAGCGCCCATGTCGCTGCCATCGAAGTTGTTCTACCCAATGGCACTATCACTCTTTTAGGAGATCTCAGTGCAGAACCAGTGGGTTATGACCTACGAGGTCTGTTTATAGGTTCGGAAGGAACCATGGGTGTGGCAACGAAGATTGCAGTCCGTTTGACCCAAAATCCCCCTGAAGTTCGAACGCTGCTGCTCGATTTCTCAGATGTGAGAGATGGTGCGGCGGCGGTCTCAGCGATCATCGCAGAAGGCCTTATTCCCGCAGCGCTTGAAATGATGGATCACCGAGCGATCGAAATGGTTGAGGCCTTTGTCAACGCGGGATATCCGACTGAAGCCGACGCTGTGTTGCTCGTCGAACTAGATGGTCTCCCTGGGGGAGTGGAAAGTGGAGTGGAAATTGTTCGCCGAGTAGCCGAGGCGCATCATGTAGGAAAGGTACGCGTCGCCGCAGACGAAGCCGAACGAGCGTTGCTTTGGAAAGGCAGAAAAAACGCCTTTGGGGCAGTCGCACGTATCAAGCCCGATTACTACCTCCACGACACAGTTGTTCCTCGAGGAAAACTCGTTGAGGTACTCGAAAAAGTTTATCGAATCGCCGACGCGCACGATCTGATCGCGATCAATGTCTTCCACGCTGGGGACGGCAACCTCCACCCGATTCTGGCGTATGACAGTCGAGAACCGGGTGTTCAAGAGCGGGTACACGCAGCCGGTAGAGCAATCGTCACTGCCTCAATCGAAGCCGGAGGAGTTCTGAGTGGAGAACACGGGATAGGCCTTGAGAAGCGTGACTACATGGGACTGCTTTTCACTGAACACGACATGAGAACACAGGATTTAGTCCGCGAGGCTTTTGATCCAGATGGCTTAGCAAACCCACTCAAAGTGCTCCCCTCAGGTTCCCGGTGCAGTGATTCGTTTGGTCAACACGTTCCCGAAGGAGCGTGGGTGTGAACGCCAACAGTCCAATAGAGGAGTCGGTTGTTAGGTTTGCAGAGGAGATCGGCCAGGCGGGCCCCATCACTGTTGTTGGCAACCGAACTCAATGGGACGTGGGAGGCCTGCCGCACCCGGAGTCTCGAGAAGTTCGAGCCCCAGCGGGGGTCTGGTCTCATCAACCTGAAGAAATGACTGTGCGCTGTGGGGCGGGGACAACCATTGGGGAGTTGAACGAGAGATGTTCACAATTTCAACAAATGGTTCCTTTTGACCTGAACCCGGAGGCGACTGTGGGCGGAGCGCTCGCGGTGGGGAGGAGCGGGTTTCGGCGGCTGCGTTACGGGCATATTCGTGACTTAGTGCTTCAGATTCGACATGTTGACCACAGCGGACAGGTTGTGACTTCCGGTGGGCCGACTGTAAAAAACGTATCTGGCTACGATCTCTGCCGACTCTTGGTGGGGTCCCTAGGCAAGTTGGGTTGCATCGCCGAAGTGACCTTGCGATGTTTACCTATACCCGAGACAACTCTTTGGCTTACCGGAAAGATGGACCCGTTCGAGCTGTACAACGACTTGTATAGGCCCTCGTCGATTCTCTGGAATGGAGATTCGATTTGGGTTTGCCTGGAAGGCGTCAAATCAGACGTCGAGAGCCAAGCTGCAAAACTCAAGCTTGAAGAAGTGGCATCTCCCCCCGACTTTCCCGAAGGCGGAAGAAATTCACTTGAGCCGGGTGCGTTGAAAAACCTCAAACGGAGTTCCGAGGTGTGGCTAGCGGAAGTCGGGGTTGGTGTTGTGCATCGCACACAAAAACAAAGTCCGGCTCCACTCGGGGAAGCAAACAAACGTCTTATGAGGGAACTCGAAGTTCGTCTCGATCCAAATGGTCGCCTAAATCCTGGTCGAGAGTTGATAACCACATGAAAAAAGTCGCGGTGAAACTCGATATCGATGCGGACGAACTTGCCTCCTGTGTATCTTGCGGCCTCTGTCTTCCGCACTGCCCCACGTACCGGGTGACTCAAGAAGAGTCGGCTTCGCCCCGCGGGCGCATCGCGTTGATGCGACAAGCAGAGAATTCTGGAATGGTCGACCAGACCTTCATCAACTTCATGGATGCTTGCATCCAATGTCGAGGCTGTGAAACTGCTTGCCCAGCAGGAGTGCCGTTCGGTTCGATGATGGAGACAACCCGCGAAGCCCTGGCCCAACAGACCCCCTACCAGCCATGGTGGCGACGCGTAGCTTACCGAGTACTCGGATGGCCTGAAATCCTGGCAGCAGGTTCAAAAATGTTGGCCATCTTGCAGAGGTTCGGGTTGCTCCCGTCGCGGCTGACTCTTCCGAAAATTCCATTGGTCCAGACCCCGCTGGTCTCCAGCGGCGATGATGTGTGGCTATTTACTGGCTGCGTTATGGACGCGTGGATGCGAGAAACGCATCGGGCTGTCCAAAGAGTCGTCGAAGCAGTCGGGGTTGGAGTGCGTTTTCCTAACAGGAAAGCCGCGTGTTGCGGCGCCCTTCACACGCATGCGGGTTTAGGCGCTGCGGCCCGACGTTTAGCTGAACGCACGATTGCTGCATTTCCTGGAGAAGCACCGATTCTTGTCGACTCGGCGGGTTGCGGAGCGCAGCTCAAAGAATATGGCCGTTTGTTGGACACTCCCGAATCACATGAATTCAGCAAACGGATATTTGATGTTCACGAATGGTTGGTGGACCATCTCGATGCCTTACCTCTCTCCCGCTCGCGACCTCCAAGAATCGGCATTCAGGACCCATGTCACCTTCGTCATGTTCAACGATCTCATGACCCGGTCCAAGCTGTCTTAGCTCGCTACGTCGAACCGGTCATTCTGGATGATGATGGGTTATGTTGCGGTGCGGGCGGCGCGTATTCGATGTTTTATCCGGACACTTCAAACGCGGTGAGAGAACGAAAGATCGGCAGTATTGGTCGAGCACAGGTGGAAGAGGTAGCGAGCGCCAATCCGGGTTGTGTCTTGCATTTGCGAGCTGGGGGAGTGACCGTGCGCCACCCCCTGGAAATAGTCGACGATCTGATACGGGATGAGGGCTGAGGTGGAAGAAAAGCTTGAGGACATCAAGACCCGTCTTGAGAGCATCTCTGAAGAACTCGCCGATATAGGTATGGATGCTCTACGAGAAGCCGTGGCTGACGAGACAACCAGCAAACGACCAGAGATCGAAAAGCGACTGAGCAGAGCGCGCCGCGCAGTGGACAAGGCAGCCGCGATTATCCATGGTGGGCCGGAGTCAACTGTTATCTGAATAATTTCAACGGACTCTGAGCAGTGGCCGCTTTATGGCTTGATCAAACTCGATCGCCAAGGGCGGTGATCGGAATGAGTTTTCTATCCGTGGGATTGTCGGTTGACATGGTGGTCGTACTTACCACGGCTGGAGCTCCGTCGGCTTCACCATAAGAAGTAGTTCTTTGACGAACCGTTCTCCCTAGGGGTTCTGCGATAGCTCGAAAATCTCGCTCTACTAGCCCTTGCCCGTGTTGTGCACCGGCGGCTCGACTGATGTTTTCGTCCATCAGAGTCCCTCCGAGATCGTTCGCTCCTGCCCTCAAGATCTGCTTGGCCCCCTCAGCGCCAATCTTCACCCAGGACACCTGCACATTATCGATATGGTCGTGATAGGCGATACGGCCGACGCTGTGCATGAGCAGAGTTTCTCGAAAAGTCGGTCCCCTCCTGGCTTGGCGTTGCAGATAGATCGGGCTCGCCATATGCACAAATGGCAATGGAATCCATTCGGTAAAGCCCCCTGTCCGTTTCTGCAGTTCACGAGTCCGGACGATGTGGTTTGCCCAATGAAGGGGTTCTTCGATCGATCCGAACATAATGGTGATATTCGAATGAAGTCCGACCGAGTGGGCGGCCTCGTGACATTCGAGCCACTCTCCAGTCGAGATCTTGTCCGGACAAAGGATCCGACGAACCTCGTCATCGAGCACCTCTGCCGCTGTTCCGGGTAACGATTTCAGTCCCGCCTGTTTTAGGCGCATTAGGTACTCAACCAAAGACTCACCCAGCCGATTAGCACCTTCGATAACTTCCAGGGCGGTAAAGCCATGCAGGTGCATGTCCGGGACGACGTCCTGAATTGCTTTACACACGTCGATGTAATAGTCACCATCAAAACTCGGATGGATACCGCCCTGGAGTGTTACCTCGGTAGCCCCAAGCTGGGCGGCCTCGATGACTCGTTCCTGAATATCTTGCAAGGTCAGCATGTAGGGGGTGCCGCGGAGGTTTAGCGACAAGGGCCCCTTTGAGAAACCACAGAATCGACATTTGTAGGTGCAGACGTTGGTGTAATTAATATTCCGGTTGTGGACCCATGTGACCTTTTCGCCGACCGTCTGGCGACGCAAGTCATCGGCCACTTCAGCGATTGCAACAACCTCAGGCCCCCGAGCCTGGAAAAGAGTGACGATCTCGTCGCGACCTACTTCTTGACCCGTTAGGACCCCATCGAGAACCTCTTGCACGGCACCTCGAGCAAACGGCAGACCAGGAACGATCTTGATCGGCAGATGTTCGGCTCCTCCTGAATACCATTGGGTGCTGTCTTGGTCGGCTATCAAGATGTCAGCTCCCGAACCAGCATCCCGATTTTCCATTGTTTTCTCGGGCATTTGCCCGCCGGGATCATCTCGACCAAGACCCTCAGAATCGCTTCGATCAAGGACCGGGAATCGGTTCTCTTCGTCAAGCCAGGTCTCAGGTTGCAGAGCGAAAGTTGGGTGAATGGTCAAACGAGGAGCGAGGGTGAAATTCTTACCTTCGGTTACTTCTCGGAGCCGATCTAGCTCGGGCCAAGGGCGTTCGGGATTCACATGATCAGCGGTGACTGGCGACACCCCGCCCCAATCGTCGATGCCGGCCTGAAGAAGGCCACCGAAATCATCAGAAAGATTTGGTGGGGCCTGAAGATGAATGTCTTCTGGAAGCAAGGTGCGTGCGAGTGCGATTGCTTGCAAATATTCGTCAGGTGGACATGGAGGGCTTTTGTGCATGGCCGTGCCCAATTTCGGCAAGAAATTCTGAATAATGACCTCTTGAACGTGGCCGTGTCTGCGGTGGCTTTCGGCTATAGCGAGAATCGTCTCGACACGGTCAGCAAGCGTCTCGCCGATGCCAATCAACAAACCGGTGGTGTATGGGATCCGAAGTTCTCCTGCAGCTTCCAGGGTGCTGAGCCGGCGATCCGGTTCTTTGTCTGGGCAACCACGGTGACATAGAAGATCCTCATTGAGGCTTTCCAGCATCATTCCCTGGCTGGGGCTCACTTTCCTTAGGTCTGCTAGTTCCTCTCGATATAGCGCCCCGGGATTGGCATGAGGCAATAGGCCAGTCTCGTCTCGCACGACGCGGCACATCTCAACCAAGTAGTCGATTGTGCTCTCGTACCCGTGATCGTGAAGCCAATCCTGAGCGACGGGGTAACGCAGTTCTGGTCGCTCACCCAGTGTGAAAAGTGCCTCATGGCATCCCTGCGACGCACCGTGCCGTGCCAAAGCGACGACTTCATGGGGTTCTAGGTAGGGATGGTCAATGCGAGCCGGCGGTTGAGCGAAAGTACAGTAACCACACTTGTCGCGACACAGCATCGTCAGGGGAATGAAAACCTTCGGACTGTAGGTGATTCGAGTTCCGTGAGCCGAATCGCGAATCGAAGCAGCACGTTGAAGTAG
>DGLO01000017.1:0-25998 GCA_002388005.1 Candidatus Neomicrothrix sp. UBA4542 | reverse complement strand
TAGTCATGGTTTCTCCGCCGTCATGAACTGATGGCCGCGCCTGGGCCTGGTCGACTACGAATTTCTGCTGGGTCAAGTGAGTCGCCGCAGGCTGGGCATTGGGTTAGCTGAGTAAGAGGAGTGCCGCAGTCGGAGTGAACAAGGAGTGTTGGCGGTTTTTTATCGTTGTACCAGCGATCACCCCAACGCATCAACGCGACCAAACTGGGTGAGAGGTCGCGACCTTTCTGAGTAAGTAGGTATTCGTGGCGGACAGGTCTGTCTTGATAGGGGATCTTGGTCACGATGTCGGCCTGCACAAGTTTGGCAAGGCGAGTGGCCAGAAGATTCTTCGCGATCCCCAAGTTTTCTTCCAGCTGACTAAAGCGTCGCACCCCGCGAAACAAATCCCGAAGAATGAGAAGTATCCATCGATCGCCGATGACGTCGAGGGTGCCTTGAATGGAACAACTATCGGTCCGCCGGGAGGTTTGAACCATACGCTCGAAATTAGAGGAGTCGGTTTCGATTTGCAACCGACTTGGTGTTAAGTCAACGAGTGAGCTTTGGTTGACAAACTCGCGATCAGCTCATCGAAACTTTTGACGAACGACGCAACCCCTTCCTGTTCAAGCACCGCCGCGACATCATCAAGATCGATACCGAGGTCCGTTACAGCGTCAAGAACCGCTTGAGATCGGGCGAAATCCGAGTCAACTGTTCGGGCAACCGTTCCGTTCTCCGTAAACGCCGCGATGGTGTTATCAGGCATGGTGTTGACCGTGTTAGGGCCAATTAGCTCATCTACATAGAGCGTCTCGGAGTAGTCGGGGTTCTTGGTGCTTGTGGAAGCCCATAGAGGTCGTTGAAGTTGCGCTCCTTTGTCGGTTAACGCTTGCCAGCGAGGACCAGCAAAGACCGAGGTGAAAGTTCGATAGGCGATTTGAGCTTGAGCCACCGCAGTCCTCCCACGCAAAGAAAGAGCCGCTGCGCTCCCGATCTCCTCTAGGCGTCGATCGATCTCGGTGTCGGTCCGAGAAATAAAAAACGATGCGACGCTAGCGACCTTGGAAAGGTCGTCACAGCCAGCCTCCACAGCGTCTTCCAATCCCGAGATGTAGGCCTCCATGACGTCGCTGTATCGCTGAACTGAGAAGATCAGTGTGACGTTGATTGACCTTGCTTCACCGATCATCGTTCGCACTGCAGGAAGACCTTCGCGAGTGCCAGGTATTTTGACCATGAGGTTCGGGGCGTTGAGCCTCTCATGGAGCGCCCTTGCCGCGGTGGCCGTTTGATCAGAGTCTCTCGCCAACGCTGGATCAACTTCAACTGAGACAAATCCGTCCGTCCCTAGTGATGCCTCATACACGGGTCGTAGAGCTCGCAGGGCGCCCCTGATATCGCTGGTGACTAAGTCCCAGTAGGCGTCGTGAACGCTGGTCCCATCGGTGATCAACTGACGAAATTGCTCGTCGTAGTCCTCACTTCCCTCTATCGCTTTTTGGAAAATTGCGGGGTTTGAGGTGAGGCCTCTGATGCCCGAGGTCACCCATTTGTCTAATTCCCCTGTGGTGATCCAACCGCGTCGGAGGTTGTCGAGCCAAGGGCTTTGACCTTGTTGGCTATGCAGGGCCGAAAGCCGGTTCCTTGAGTTGTTAGAAGTAGTCAAACCATGTCCAATCCGAGAATTATTGAAGTACTGAACGTGCGGCAGCTTCGACTGAGGCAGCGCTGAAGCCGAATTCCTCCATGACTTGGCTACCTGGCGCACTAGCGCCGAACTGATCGATAGTCACGGTCACATCAGCCCAACGGTCCCAACCCAAAGAAACACCTGCTTCCACCCCAACGACCGGCAACCCAGGGGGGAACACCTCAAATCGATATGTTTCTTCCTGATCGGCGAAAAGTTCCCAGCACGGCATCGAAACCACTCGCGATGCGATTCCTTCAGCCGCAAGAGAGCCCGCGGCTTCGACACACAACTGAACTTCTGATCCCGTTCCCGCCAGAATCACCGCCGGGTCGGGTGCGTCAATGAGCACATATGCTCCACGTTGAACTTGGCCCGGACGGGAGGTGCCTTCCAGGACAGGCACATTTTGGCGCGTGAGAATGACAGCGATCGGACCGTTGTTCTCAATGGCGAAATTCCAAGTCTGAGATACTTCGTTGGCGTCAGCGGGTCTCACCACTGGGAGGTCCGGAATCGCTCTGAGTGAAGCGACTTGTTCTACAGGTTGGTGAGTTGGTCCGTCCTCTCCAACGCCTATGGAATCGTGGCTCCAGACGAAAATTGCTTTGGCGCCACTGAGCGCGGCCATACGCACAGACGGTCGCATGTAATCGGCAAAAACTAGGAATGTTCCGACAACGGGAAGCACGCCACCATGCAACGCCATGCCGTTAGCGACACTACCCATCGCATGTTCGCGGATCCCGTAGTAGAGCTTTCGGCCTTCCGGTCGGGCGGGAGTCAGGGCTTCGGCCGCTAGGTTCGTGCCGGTATTTCCCGTTAGATCCGCAGATCCTGACACCAGCGAGGGGACTACATCCACCAAGGCGTCAATAACGTGGTTGTTCGCGTTTCGAGTAGCGATTGAGGTTCCGGGCTCGTAGTTCGGTAATTCATCGGACCAATTCGGTAGAGGGCTTCCTGTTAGCAGAGCCTGAATCCAGCCAGGATCAACGTCGCTGTCCGCGACCCGCTGTTTCCAATCGGCGTGTTGTACAACCCCTCTAGCGCCAGCCTTCCGGTAGGCCTCAAGAACATCGTCATCAACCCTGAATGTGACTTCAGGATCAAATCCCATGGCAGTCTTTGCGGCCGCAATCTCCTGATCATCGGTGATGGCTCCATGGGCTCCAGGCGTGTCCACCGCCGTGGGCGCAGGAAATCCAATATGACTTCTCACGATCACTAACGAGGGTCGATCCGCTATTTCAGCAGCCTCGTTAAGAGCCGACTCAAGTCGGTCGGTGTCTTCGGCAGCTTCACCAAGATCTAGAACATGCCAACCGTAGGACTCGAAGCGCTGCTGGGTGTCGTCAGAGAACGTTAAGGAGGTTGGTCCGTCAATAGTTATTTGATTGTCGTCGTATACGAGGACTAGGCCACCGAGTTGTTGGTGACCGGCGAGACTCGCAGCTTCGTGGCTTACCCCTTCCATCAGATCGCCGTCACCGCAAATGGCCCACGTGCGGTGGTCAACAATTTCGCTTCCGAGCCGAGCTCGGAGATGCCGCTCAGCAAGCGCCATCCCGACCGCGTTCGCGACGCCTTGACCCAGCGGGCCGGTAGTTACTTCGACCCCAGGGGTAAGTCCTACTTCAGGATGACCAGGAGTAAGTGAGCCCCATTGGCGGAAGTTCTGAATGTCATCGAGGGTGATTCCGTACCCGGTCAAGTAGAGCATCGAGTACAAAAGCATCGAAGCGTGACCTGCTGAGAGGACGAATCGATCGCGATCGGGCCACATGGGCGCAGCAGCATCGTATTTGAGGATCTTCGTAAATAACACATCCGCGAGCGGCGCGAGCGCCATCGCTGTCCCCGTATGACCACTGTTTGCTTTCTTCACTGCATCAAGCGCAAGAGCTCGAATTGTGTTGATCTGTCGGGTCCGAAGGTCGTTGGTCACTTAGCCTCCCGAGCGGCGATCCTAGCCCGACCTCCTGGCAATTCTGGGGAGCTTTAGTCGCGGAAAATAGCGGCTGATGCAGTAAAGCCATGCAGAAATGATTGTGTACCCACAGGACCAATTTCCCCCGCGCAAAACATCCCTGCCACAGCTTCTTGCCGAACCAGATCGGCGATGATCGCAGCATCGTGATCTGGATGCTCGAACAGATGTGTTCCTCTGCCATTGCATGTGAAGAGCAAGGCTCCATCGGCAGGATCAAGTGGTTGGACGAGGAGCCGTAGATCGTCATCGGCCGATTGGGCGTCCCGAACCTGAAATTGGACGGTGCTTCCTACCGGTGCGTTGTCACCGATAGCGAGGCTCCCAGTTCGCTGGTCAGCACCCATGACAGCACGAATAAGGAAATCACCCGTACCAAAATCAACCTTGTGTTCGTCGATTACTCGACCTATATGTAGGCCCTGATTTACCAGTAACTTTTCGTTTTCGCTCAAGCCCTGAAACATCTCCTCTAAGCGCACCAACGCTGGTTTGCCCCCCAACTCGCGAATCAAATTTTGGTCCGCTGCGGTTACGATCAATGGTGACCCCACCGGTCGGCAACCTTGAGACACCAAGGGATCCACCCGAGTAGGGCCCTCAACCAATAACCCAACGGCCCCCGTCTCGTACATCTGGTCGTCGATTAACAACCGGTTTCCATTGGGTGCAGAGGCCGCAGAGGCTAAACCACCGATGACTTGCAATTGCGGATGCGAGTTGGACCAGGCACTAACAGCTAACTCGGTCGGAAAAGTGAACGGGTCGGCCAAGAGAATCAGAGTGTGTGCGTTCGACTGAGGCAACTCATCGATTTCGATGGCGCCGCCTGATAACTGGCGGGCGTCGAGTCTAATAGTCGATGCTGTCCCGGTGAACCTGCCGCCCCACAGTGCGACAGCACCCTGATCTTCGACTTCGCGGGGTCCGGAGATAACGGAAACAGCCGTCGTCCCGATCAACGCTGCTGGTTGCAGCAAATTCTGCGTCGCGGTCAAAAAATTTTCTGCGTGAGGAAGGAAATTGCCTGAGATGAAAAGAGCTACGACATCAGGTGAAGGTCCGAGGACTTCCAAGACTTCGCCAATGGTTTCTCCTATGGCAATTCCGGGGTCGTGATGAGTTGAGAGACTTGACGCGTATGGCATCGTTATCCAGCTAGTGGTTGGACCACTGTCAACGGCACCGCGGTAACCGGTCCGTTGTCTACCCTGCAATGAGCCTCAATGGTCATTGGTTCTGTTACTTCTACCGTGGCTTGTACGAGGTTGTAGCCGAACTTGCCGGGCTCAACGTTGACTGGTTGAACGTTACGAATGTCCATCGGCTCTCCGTTCGTGTGAAAGGTCACTTCGAGTGCGGCCAAACCTTGATGTTCGGCGGGGCACCTCAAGAGCACCATCAAATGAGGTTGTATAGACACTGGGAATTGACCAGGAGCTGCAAGCGAAAAATACACTCCGGACAGATCGAGCCGGGCCGATCCACCTTCCGCTTGTCGCATTTCGAAATGTTCGAGAAACAATGCTGCGATGATTTCCACAATTTGAGACTATTTGAATTGGAGCCTCTTGGCTCCCTGGGCCCGCCAAGATCAATTATTCGGCCTACTGTCTGGGTGAGTAGATTCGAAGAATTTCGCTGAACAGGTCGGTTGACTCGAAATGAACGAACATGGCGATCGTTCTCGTAGCGAAACACCGATGTTCCCTCTCGGTACCGTCTTATTTCCCGGTGCCACGCTCCCCCTGCACATATTCGAAGAGCGCTACCGGTCGCTAGTTCAGCGATGCGTCAGTGGGGAGGAGCTATTTGGCATTGTTCTAATCGAAAAAGGACATGAGGTTGGTGGCGGAGACGTTCGATCTTCGGTCGGATGTTTGGCGAGGATCCTCGAACACCGAAAATTTCCAGACGGACGATGGGCTTTGGTAGTTCGCGGCGAGAGCAGATTTTCAGTCGACGAGTGGTTGCCAGATAATCCGTACCCGCAGGCACGCATTAGCGATTTCCCAGATGACGGCGATGCAGTGCCTATGGAGCGATGCTTGGCGGTATTGGAACGACTCGCGGCGTGGGTATCAGATGCTACAAAACAGGGCTACGAAATGCCGGTGGTTGATGCCGAAGCCATAGCCGTAGGAGTTGATGCAGAAGAGCTTTCCTACCGCGTTGCTCAGTTAACGCCCGCTGGGTCATTCGATCGCCAAAAAATTTTGTCTCAAGCGACTTGCGCGAAAAGACTTGATTGTATTGAAGAATTGATTGCCGGTCTCGAAGAAGTTCTCGACGCGACCGGAGACAACACATGACTCCTGGTGGGGTCGGGCCTGTTCTCTGGCATGCTTGGGAATCGTCCAACCCCCAGGAATAGGGCGCAATGTCGGATCAACATCGAGGACTGAGGGCTGACGTTGAGGCTCTAATAGTGACCCTTCGCTCATATGTGAAGCAGGAAACTGTTGGACCCCTTCAAGGGCTAGGTCGTTATGTCTTATTTGGGCTAGCAGGATCGCTCTGTTTTGCCGTTGCAGCTATCTTTCTGACGCTCGCTGCGATTCGTAGTCTGCAGGAGTTGACGACCACCTTCGAAGGAAGATGGTCGTTCGTTCCCCACCTGGCAGGGATCGTGGTAGCACTGATATTTTTCGCTCTCGCTCTGCTGGCGATTAAGCGCGATGGAAGGCGACGTCGAGATGCCCGATAAGGATGCAAAGATCACTCCACCAGTGACGGAAGATGATTTACGTCAAAGTTTCGAGCGTGTCACAGGCGAAGCCGAGGAAAGCGCTGCCGCGCTCCAAAAGCCCGGTGTGGTTATCGTCAGCGTTCTGGTAGCTGGAGCAATTTTGGTTGCTTTCGCCCTAGGACGCCGAGTCGGAAGAAAACGTTCAACTGTTGTCGAAATCGTAAGAGTTTGATGGGCCTGTTCGATGATCTGAGGGAACGGCCTCCCGGGAGGCTACTTAGGTCCGCGTGGCGACGAGGTCGACAAGGGAACGGTCCTTGGATGGCCGCTGCAATCGTGGCCACGACATTGCGTCTTCTCAAGTACCTGAGCCGTCGCCGACCCACGGTGGCGCATACAGCCGAGCTAAAGCCCGGAGAAGCCCTGCGGATTACCCACCTCAGCGAAGACCGCCGCGGTCGACAGGTGTAGCTATGGCGAAGTCCACAACTTCCGCTACCCAGGGCGCACCATTTGAGCTCGGCGAACATATCGTTCTCATAGATAATCGTCAACGCCGGTATCTTGTTGATCTCGAAGAAAATGGAGAGTTCCACTCACACGCAGGAGTGGTGCCGCACAACGAGATCATTGGGAGTTCCGAAGGCACCGAGTTCCGGACCTCATCAAACGCTCGGTTCGTGGGATTACGCCCAACGCTGAGCGATCATGTGTTGAAAATGCCGCGTGGAGCTCAGGTCATTTATCCGAAGGATCTTGGCCCAATCCTGATTCTGGCGGACATTTCACCAGGAATGCGGGTGTTTGAATCTGGCGTTGGTTCGGGGTCTCTTTCGATTGCGCTTTTGCGTGCCGGTGCACGTGTGACCGGGTATGAGATTCGTGAGGACTTTGCCGAAAAAGCTCTCTCGAACGTCGAAATGTTTCTTGGGAACGAGGCGGTTGAACGATATGAAGTAAAGCTCTGCGACGCCTACCAGTCGCATGAAGACAGTAATTTTGATCGCGCGGTGCTTGACCTACCAGAACCCTGGCAAGTGGTGCCGCACTTGGAGAAATCGTTACGGCGAGGTGGGATCCTGGTGGTGTACAACCCGTCGATCATCCAGGTACAGAATCTCAGGCACCGACTCTCGCGAGGCCCATGGGCCATGGTTGAAACTATTGAAGCCCTCCAGCGAACATGGCATGTGGAAGGCAACTCTGTACGGCCCGACCATCGGATGGTCGCCCACACAGGCTTCATTACCCATGCACGGCTAGTTGAACTTTGATTGAGCCATAGTGGTCATCGATCTGGTCTTCGGACTGCTCGCAGTTGTCGCTGTGTTCACTGGTTGGCGCGGAGGGCTGATTGGTCGTCTTGGCAGTTGGATCGGGTTTGCTGTGGCTGCTCTGGCGACCGCCCGTTGGGCGACTGCGACTCTCGATGCCCTGAACATCGTTGGCAAACATCAACGGCTCGGCGCAGCGTCGGCTGCGGTGCTACTCGCCGGCGTAGCTGGTCACGCGGTGGGCTGGAGGATCGCTCGCGGGTTACGCACCTTTGTTCCCCGTCCTCTGCGGTGGGTTGATTCTGTTGCTGGCGTGGTAATCGGAACCGGCGCAGTCGTCCTTTTAGTTTGGCTACTCACCCCTGCCTTTCTCTCAGTTCGAGGTTGGCCTCGCGATCAAGCCACAGCTTCCAAAGCGGTTGAAGCGGTGGAACGGTGGGTCCCAGTAACCGCAAACGGCCGAGGTCTCTTGGACCGACTTACACAAGATTGGGGTCTCGTTCCAATTTTTGACGACGATGTTCCCGTGGTTGAAGTCGGAGAACCGCCCACAGAAATGGCGGTGAACGCAGAGGTGCTAGAGGCTGCAGCAACGTCAGTAATCCGGGTTAGAGCGATCGCTTGCAGTCAAGGGCAAGATGGAACCGGGTTCGTTATTTCACCTGGCATGGCATTGACAAATGCTCATGTGGTCGCCGGATCACAAAATGTGGAGATCGCACTACCTGGTGAGATGTTGAGCCAAGCTACGGTTCTAGCCTTTGATTCAGAGCGCGATCTCGCGTTACTCAGGGTCGACTCGGAATTGGAAGCACTTCCCCTCGAGTCGCCCATAGCGGGACAACTGGCAGCGGTGATCGGCCACCCAGGCGGGGGGCCGCTCCGATCAGCCCCAATTCGTCTTGTTGAACGAGTCACCGCGCACGCACGGGATCTTCATGATTCAGTCGATACGACTCGGAAAGTTTGGTTCGCCGCGTCCAAACTGCAAACAGGCGACAGTGGCGCGCCGATTATTAACAACAACGGGTCGGTTGTGGGCGTGATATTTGCGGTGGCTCCTCGCGACGCCTCGGACTACGAGCGAACCGCCTATGCCTTAGACAGGTCAGAGATTGCAGCGTTTATGGCCGAGGTCATGGCGTTCGGCGACCGTACCGTGGTCAACACGGGTAAATGCTTGAGGTAAGGCAACTCAAGAACGCTAAATCGACGACTAGGAAGGTCTGGCAAATTCGCTAGAGGCTAAGTCTTACTCGGCCTCTATATAGATGCACTCGCCTGGACATTCCTCAGCTGACTCAATCACAGCGTCGAGTTGTGAATCCGAGAAATTGGCTAAGGCCTCTGCTCCACCTGGATCAGACATGACATTTCCATCTTCGACCACGTAGGCGAGACCATCGTCCAGCAGAGTGAATACGTCAGGTGCAATCTCTTCGCAGAGACCGTCGCCTGTGCATAGGTCTTGATCAATCCAGACCTTCATGGTGTGCCTTTCTTCTACCTGCACTGAACTGTGGCGGTTACGGGGGGCGTCGCTCAGTTAGTTAACGCGAATGAGCTCTTGATCAATTTATCGTGTTGCAACGCATCAAGTACAGACCTAAGCCCACTTAACGATTCGGTTGCCAAAACAAACATGGGGCAGTTTCCGTCACGGATTCGTGTAGGTTCCGGTCCATAAGCCAGCGAGCCGAGGTTAGGGATGTCGACTGACGACGGACTTACCGATAACGAAAAGCCGACAGGCGAGTTAGCCGCGCTTCGCAGTCAAATCAGGGCTTTAGAATCCGAGGTAGCGTTACTGAGGCGAAAGCTAGTGGATACCCCGAAGAGAGTAACGACTCTTGAAGAGCGCTTACTTGAGACAAAGGGACAGCTTGCCAAGGCGGTATCTCAAAACGAAAAGTTGACTTTCACTCTGCGGGAAGCGCGTGAGCATATAGCCACCCTAAGAGAGGAAGTCGACAAACTCACCCAACCCCCATCTGCCTACGGCACCCTCATAGCGGCCAATGAAGACGGAACGGTAGATGTGCATGCGAACGGTCGAAAAGTAAGAGTCAGCCTGCATCCCGAGTTAGAGGGTCAAGAATTAGAGACCGGTTGCGAAGTCGTTCTCAACGAATCGCTGAATGTCGTTATGGCTCGGCGCCCCGAATCTTCGGGCGAAGTCGTCACGCTCAAGGAAGTGTTGGCTGATAGGGAGCGTGCCTTGGTTGTCGGTCGAGCCGACGAAGAGCGCGTGGTCGAACTCGCAGGTCACTTGCAGGGACAAGTCATGAGGTCTGGGGACAGCTTGCTGCTCGACGTTCGAGCCAATCTGGTACTTGAGCGGTTGCCTCGTCCTGAAGTCGATGACTTACTCCTAGAAGAAGTACCCGATGTCACCTACGACGATATTGGGGGACTTGATAGTCAGATTGAACAAATCACCGATGCCGTCGAACTGCCATATCTGCATCAAGATTTATTCCGAGATTATGAACTTCCAGCACCCAAGGGAATTTTGCTTTACGGGCCGCCGGGTTGCGGAAAGACGCTGATAGCGAAGGCCGTAGCTAATTCCTTAGCGAAAAAAGTCGCCGAAGCCGCCGGCGACACACACGCACAAAGTTTCTTTATCAATATCAAAGGACCTGAACTTCTTAACAAATACGTTGGAGAAACAGAGCGGCAGATACGCCAGATCTTTCAACGTGCCCGAGAAAAAGCAAGTGAAGGCTGGCCGGTTATCGTGTTTTTCGACGAGATGGAGTCGCTATTTCGGACCCGAGGAAGCGGCATCAGCTCTGACATGGAGTCAACCGTTGTTCCTCAACTATTGGCTGAAATTGATGGCGTTGAGGGGCTTAGGAACGTCATCGTTATTGGTGCATCTAACCGAGAAGATCTGATTGATCCTGCAATCTTGAGGCCTGGTCGTCTCGACGTAAAAATCAAAATCCACCGACCCGACGAGAATGCCGCCTCTGCAATATTTGCCACCTACCTAAAACAACATCTTCCGATCGACTCTCTCGAAATTGACGAACTTGGCGGAGGCGACGCAGATAAGGCAGTCCGTGTGATGATCGAACGGACCGTCGAAGAAATGTACGGAGCCGAAGAACATAATCAATTTTTGGAAGTGACGTACCAAAACGGCGACAAAGAAGTTATGTACTTCAAAGACTTCTCGTCAGGTGCCATGATCGAAAATATTGTTCGCCGCTCGAAAAAAAATGCCATTAAGCGAGCGATTTCTACAGGAAGCCAAGGAATTCGACTCGATGATTTACTCGGATCAATTCGTCAGGAATACAAGGAACACGAAGATTTACCCAACACCACGAACCCAGACGACTGGGCCAAGATCTCGGGGAAAAAGGGCGAAAGGATCATTTTCATTCGAACCTTAGTGAGTGGCGATAACGAATTCGAGAACGAGGGCGGGCGAGCAATCGAACGCGTTCAGACCGGCCAGTACCTCTAAACATCCTTCTGAGGGTAGGGTCGCCTTGTGGCGGTGCATAAAGTTCTTGGGGTAGAGACAGAATTCGGCATCCTTCACCGCAACGAAGGCGATTCGAATCCCGTAGCGGCCTCATCGATGATCATTAACGCCTACGTCAACGGCTACCTGGAACGGCGAGTGGGTTGGGATTTCGAGGATGAACACCCCGGTGTGGACGCAAGGGGATTCAACGAATTCGATGCGCTCGCACCCGAGATCGAGACACACCTGGTGAACGCCGTGCTCACCAATGGCGCCCGATACTACGTGGATCACGCCCACCCGGAACTTTCCACTCCAGAATGCACGGACGCCCTTCAGTGCGCGATTTACGATCGGGCTGCCGAAGAAATCTTGATTCGCTCAATGGATAAAGCAAACCAGCTTCTCCCAGATGGGGAAGAACTAGTGATCCACAAGAACAACAGTGACGGCAAGGGCAACAGTTACGGCTGTCACGAAAATTACCTGCTTGATAGAAACGTGCCCTTTGGGCGGATCGTCCTACAAATCATGCCATTTTTTATTAGCCGCCAAATTTATTGTGGGGCGGGCAAAGTTGGCTCAGAAGCCCCCGGAGTTTCCCACGATGAGGTGCCATTTCAGATAACGCAGCGCGCCGACTTTTTCGAGGAAGAAGTTGGCCTTGAGACCACGCTCAAAAGGCCGATCGTGAACACTAGAGATGAGCCTCATGCCGACAGCAAACGTTACCGTCGCCTTCACGTAATCGTGGGCGACGCAAATATGAGCGAACTGCAGACCTACCTGAAGCTTGGGACGACCGCCATTGTTCTGGCGATGATCGACGATGACATGGCGCCAAACGATTGTGCATTTGAGTTCCCTGTGAGGGCTTTGCGCGAGGTGAGCTATGACATAGATCTTGGACTGAGTCACCGCTTAGCCAACGGCGACAAGGCCACAGCTCTCGAGGTCCAATGGGTCTATTACGCCGCTGCAGAACGATGGGCAGACCGACATGGCTTTGACGTCGTTGGTGGCGAGGAGATCGGCGTAGATGTGATGAAACGTTGGGCCTCAGTCCTCACCGCACTCGAGCAACACCCAGAGTCACTTGCAGATTCGATTGACTGGATAGCGAAACGCCGCCTCTATGAAGGCTTTCGGTCAAGACACGGGATCGAGTGGGATGATCCAAAAATGGCTGCTTTGGACCTTCAGTACCACGATTTGCGGCCCTCCAAGGGGCTGGCTCGCAGGATGGGCCTCACCCGAGTTTCCGATGACGCCCAAGTCGAAATGGCGATCAATCAGCCTCCTCCAACCACTCGAGCGTTTTTCCGCGGGCGATGCTTAGAAAAATATCCTGATCAGATTGTGGCCGCGAACTGGGATTCGATGGTTTTTGACGTAGGCAGCGATCCTCTGCGCCGAGTCCCAATGCTGGAGCCATTGAGAGGAACGGCGGCCCACGTGGCTAGTTTGTTGGATGAATGTGACGACGCAGGAGAGCTTTTGCGACGGCTGGGAACCTGAGACCGGCATAGGATCGCAAGAACGGAGGAGACCTAGATGGCTGAACGAGAACAACGGCGCCGAGGCGCCCCCCGCAGCGAAGAGCCAGAGGTTGACGAAACTGCCACAAACGAGACGGGGCAAGAGTTAAAGGCCGAGTTGGATGACCTGCTAGACGAGATCGATGACGTTTTGGAAACCAACGCCGAGGAGTTCGTCAAGAACTATGTACAGAAGGGCGGGGAGTGAGCGCTATACCGTTTTTTGTTCCCGGAGAAGATCCGGGAACAGACTTTCTTAATCTCCTGCGACAAACCGGGCACGAACCTTTCCCAGCTGATCTTCCCGGCGCCATAGACGCTGGTCACGCGACGACTGTATTGGCTGTCCGCTGTGAGGGTGGGGTAGTGGTCGCCGGGGATCGCCGCGCTACAGCAGGACATCTTATTAGTCACCGCGATATGCAAAAAGTGTTCCCAGCCGATGAGCACTCGGCAGTGGCGATCGCGGGTGCTGCTGGACCTGCGATCCAGATGGTTCGGGTGTTCCAACTTCAGCTTGAGTACTACGAAAAGATTGAAGGAAAACCACTCACCTTGGAAGGCAAAGCGAATCAACTCGCTGAGATGCTCCGCGGAAATCTGCCTCAGGCGATGCAAGGACTGGCGGTGGTGCCGATTTTCGCCGGCTTTGACCGGTCTCAAGGACTGGGTCGCCTTTTTCAGTTTGATATCACCGGCGGCCGTTACGAAGAGCAAGAATTTGCCACCAGTGGCTCTGGCAGTCTTCATGCTGGAACAGTGGTCAAGCTCGGATATGAACCAGGTCTCTCCGTGGACGACGCGCTTGCGCTAGCCGTCAAAGCCCTCTGGCACGCTGCCGACGAAGACAGCGCCACGGGGGGCCCAGATCCAGTGCGTGGGATCTATCCAAATTTGACAGTAATCACTGACGATGGCTTTCGACAGCTGACCGACGACGAATCTGGGCAAGTCTTTGCCGAGCTCCGAGAGGAGCTGGGGAGAGGAGGGGCAACATCATGACGATGCCAGGAATGTATGTAAGCCCAGAACAATTGATGCAAGATCGTGCCGATTATGCCCGCAAGGGAATAGCACGCGGACGAAGTCTCGCTGCTGTGGAGTACCAGGGCGGGATAGCACTTGTGGCAGAGAACGCGAGTTCGACGCTACGTAAACTTTCGGAAATATACGATCGGATCGCTTTCGGAGGCGTTGGTCGGTACAACGAATTTGATCAGTTACGTATAGCTGGAGTCAGGTACGCAGAACTTAAGGGCTACCAGTACAGCCGGAACGACGTTGACGCGCGCAGCCTCGCAAACCAGTACGCCCAGATGTTGGGACAGATCTTCACCCATGAGATGAAGCCCATGGAAGTGGAAATCGTGGTGGTGGAGACAGACCTTGAAGCTGGAGCTGAGCTGTACCGAATCCAATACGACGGGACGGTGGTCGACGAACAGAACTGGTGCTGCATTGGGGGAGACTCTGAACCTGTTCTGGAACGATTGGATGATGGCTGGTCAGCCGACCTTGAGCGCGATGGCGCGGTGCGGCTAGCAGTCGAATCGCTTGCCGGGCCCGAGCGCTCGATGTCTGCAGGAGACCTCGAAGTTGCAGTGTTGGACAGCAGCAATGGCCGACGCTGTTTCCGGCGTCTGGACGACGACGAAACTTCAGCTCTTCTCGCCGGTTAACGACGATCAAAGCTGGCAGCCGATATCTACCTGCTAAGCCGCTGCCTACGAACACAGATACGGTGTGGCCCGTGCAACGAAGGATCATGGGTCTCGAAAACGAATATGGGGTCACCTGCACTATTCGCGGCCAGCGACGACTTAGCCCCGATGAGGTAGCCCGGTATCTATTTCGGAGAGTTGTCTCGTGGGGTCGTTCAAGTAACGTTTTTCTGGCCAACGGAGCGCGCCTGTACCTCGACGTAGGTTCGCATCCCGAATACGCCACTCCCGAGTGCGACTCTGTCTACCAAGTGATCTGTCACGACCGAGCAGGGGAGCGAATTCTTGAGAAACTGGTGGAAAATGCTGAAGAGCGGCTGGCTGAGGAGGGCATCACCGGGAGCACGATTTACCTGTTCAAGAACAACACGGACAGTGCTGGCAACAGCTACGGGTGTCACGAGAATTATCTGACGAGCCGTCGCGAGGACTTCTCGAACTACGCCGAAGTACTCATCCCATTCCTGGTTAGTCGACAGATTTACACCGGCGCAGGCAAGGTTCTACAAAGCGCCCGCGGAGCGATGTACAGCATTGCTCAAAGAGCGGAACATATCTGGGAAGGCGTATCGAGCGCCACCACTCGTAGTCGCCCGATTATTAACACGAGAGATGAGCCGCATGCCGATGCAGAGCGGTACAGGCGTTTGCACGTCATCGTCGGCGATTCGAACATGAGTGAATACACCTCGTTTTTGAAGGTTGGAGCAACGTCCTTACTGCTCCGGATGATGGAAGACCCAGCGGTCGTGCTCCGCGATCTGACGCTCGAGAATCCCATTCGAGCTATCCGTGAAATCAGCCATGACATCACATGCACGCGACGTGTTCGCCTAGCAAACGGACGAGAAGCGAGCGCATTTGAAATCCAAGCAGAGTACTTGGAGCGGGCGCAGCGGTTCGCTGACACCAACGAACTAAATGAAGAAGAAAAGCGAGCCCTCGCAATGTGGGAGCATTGCATGCGAGGTATTGAACAGGATCCGTTAACTCTCAATAGAGAAGTCGACTGGGTGATCAAGTATCACCTCTTGGAGCGATACAGAGAAAAACACGACCTCGAATTAAGCGACCCGCGCACAGCACTGCTAGATCTTCAGTATCACGATGTGAATCAGACTCGAGGAGTGTTCTATTTACTCCAGCGAAACGGCCTAGTTGAACGTGTTCTAACGGACGCCGATGTCGAAATAGCGGTGGAGCAACCACCCCAAACCACTCGTGCCCGCCTTCGTGGGGAATTTGTGAGGCAAGCAAAGGAAAGAAAGCGTGACTACACCGTTGATTGGGTTCATTTGAAACTTAACGATCAGGCTCAAAGGACGGTGTTATGCAAGGACCCGTTTCTTGCTCAAGACGAACGGGTGGACGCCCTAATAGCGTCACTTTGAGGTAACCGCCGTGCCATCGTTTCAATCCCACCGAGTAGCCCAAATTCTCGAAGAACGGGATGGACTCCAGCGAATGAAACTAGAAGACGAGAGCAAGGCTTATGCCTTACCAGCGGTGGTTGGCGCGGTCGAGGTCGGTGACGTTGTAGTTGTCAACACCACCGCCGTGGATTTGGGGCTCGGCACAGGAGGGTGGCATGTCGTCCATTCGGTTGACCGCAGAACTGAGTGGACCACCCCAGGAGTCGGACACCTTTTAAAAGCGCGGTACCTGTCCGAGCAGTTGCAGGTCGATCCACATGTTTCAGAGCGGGTGGATTTGGTCGGTGCGCGAGTCCTGTTGTGCGTTCTCCATAGCCATCTGGGGGCCGTATCAATCGCATTAAAGTCGTCTGATTTGGGTTACCTGATGACTGACCAAGCAGCACTCCCACTAAAGCTGAGTGATTTAGTTGCCCAACTACAAGCGAAGAATTTCCTCAAATGCACTGCCACCGCGGGCCAAGCATTTGGCGGAGATATCGAGGCAGTGAGCATCGCGTCAGGCACCGCAGCTCTTCTCGACAACGGTTGCCCTCGGATAGTTCTTGCGGCCGGCCCTGGCCACGCCGGGACCTCCTCCAACTTCGGATTTTCAGCGATGGAACTTGCGGGCCACGCCGCTGTTCTGACCGCCTTAGGCGTCCAAGTTGGCCTGTGTGTGCGAGCTTCGGGTACTGATGAGCGTCAACGCCATCAAGGGATAAGCCATCACGTCAGAACGATCCTAGGAGCTATTCCGGTACCGATTGACGTACCGCTTCCGATGGACGACGACCAGTCATGGGTGGTAGATAGTGGCCACCGGCCATGCCCCATTGAGTCGAGGGATCTCTCGACCGTTATCGCCGAATCAGGAATCGAAGTAAGAACCATGGGACGGCCTATTGCGGAGGATCCCGTAGCCTGTGCCCATCTTGGTGCTGCTGCCGCTTGGCTAGGGAAACCAATCTGATGACTGTTGAGCCCGGTGATAATGGCGAAAGCGCTATATCGAATGCCAGGCCGCGGTGGCGATCGATACGCGAATGGGTGGTGGTAATCGCCTTAGCCCTGTTGGCAGCCTTTGCTCTTCGAGCGGTTGTAGTCCAGACCTATTTCATTCCGTCGCATTCGATGGCGCCAACGCTAGAAGTTGGTGATCGCCTGATGGTTTACAAACTCGCGTTCCGCATCGGCCAAGTCGATCGAGGTGATCTGGTGGTGTTCAACCGACCGCCTTCGGTTGCGGACTCTCAGCTCAAAGACTTTGTAAAGAGGGTCATCGGGTTACCAGGTGAGCGAGTTCAAGCGATTGACGGCGTGGTCCATATTGACAATGTTCCACTTCGTGAGGGCTACCTTCCCCCGAATGTATCGACCGGTGACTTCGGGCCCTTGGTCGTACCTAACGATCAACTCTTCGTAATGGGGGACAATCGGGCTAACAGCCGGGACAGTCGCTGGTTTGGTCCAATAGATGTCGATTTGCTTGTTGGTGAGGTTTTCGTCCGGATATGGCCGCTCAGCAACATCGGGCGGCCGTAGGTCTGTTTCGGTGGCTAACTACCGCTCAGCTTGCTCGAATCCCGCGTGCAGGCGGTCAACATGGTCGCTGTGGATCGCGTCAACGCCCATGCGAACGAGAGAAGAAATCACACGTTCGTGCTGAGCGTCCCAAGCGATGCAATACCGCCCGAAGCGATGGAAGAGGGTAGTAAGCCCCCCGGTCCAATCGGAGTGGTGAAGATTCACAGCATCAACGCCGCTAGCTGTGAGTTCCGCTGCGCGTCTTTCAGGGCCGTCCTTCATCAGACGCAAGCGAGTTGAGTTAACCAAACGCGCACCCGTCGACTCACGCCATTTGGCAATAAGTCGCCAGTCCCCGTGACACAACCAAAGCTTGGTTTCGGCTTGAAAATCGCGCGCCGTGTTGAGAATGGCTTGAAACGCAGATGAATCCTTGACATCTATCGACAACTCGAAATCGTTTCCGCAGGTTCGGTAGAGCTCTTCCAGGGCTGGGATATGTGACGGTAATTCCTGGCGTCGAAAATTAGCGATCTTTTGCCGCCGAAACCCTTTTCGGAGAAGGCCATCGTGATCGAGCACTGGCACCCCGTCAGCGGTCAGCCAAACATCAGACTCGAGACCGGTGGCGCCCAGTCGGAGAGCTGTCACAAATGCATCAATAGTGTTTTCTGGCGCGTGAGCCCGAGCGCCTCGATGAGCAAACTTAATTGGGGGGTGACGTAACGAAGGCAGTCGCTGTTGCACGCGAGCATCCTGCACGATGGGGTCGAAGGCTTGCAACTGAGCCTCTAACGTTATGTCGTGATCACCGTATGGTTCGCAGCGGCAGTTTCTGTTGTGGGTTTAGCTCTATTGATTTGGCGGACCGTGCTGCGTGTGGCTCGAGAAGCCGAACAGTCGTTGGCAAGCGTCGATCGTGCTGAGCTTGCTTTGGGGGGGATGGGCGTTCAAGTCGGACGTGCCAAGCGGCACTTGTCGCGGATGTCAAGGACGCGGCTTCGTCAAGTGCTACTTCGGCGGATAACAAGACTTGAGGTGGCAACGTCTCGTCACCGCGGTAAAGACATAGCATCAAAGGTGTGAATCTCACACCAAACGAGGTGCTGATTATCTCCCTCGTCGCTCTGGTTGCACTTGGCCCGAAGCAGCTACCTGAGGCTGTACGCCGTGTCGCAAAAGGATTTGCGGATCTTCGTCGATTTAGCTCCCGGATTCGCAGTGAACTCGATAGTGCTGTTGAGGGGGAAGTCGAACGATCACACGACGAGGAATTACGCCGGCAAGGCGAGCCACTCCCTTCACCGGAATCGGTTCGCAATAGAGATTCAGAAAGTGGCGAGTCTCCGCCTTCGTAATGAAGCTTCGTCGTCGCTCTAAGTCCGGACCTATGACGTTCTGGGATCATCTAGCGGAACTCCGCTCACGGTTCATTTGGAGTCTCGGGGCTGTGCTTGTCGGAGCCGCAATCGGATTATTCATGTACGACTGGATGCTTGAAACAATTTTCTTGCCTCCCTATTGCAACGTCTTGGAAAGCCAAGGCATCGAGAGACCCTGCACCCTGGTCATCACGGAGCCCCTTGACGGCTTCAAGACGCGAATCAGGGTGTCCCTCTACGTCGGTCTCGTTTTGGCCATGCCGGTAATGCTTTGGCATTTGTGGCGGTTTATAACTCCGGCATTGGGTCGCAGGGAAAAACGTTACGCGGTGCCATTTGTCGTCAGCTCAGTCTTACTTTTCGCTTGTGGCGCAATATTGGCCTATTCGACGTTCGAACGGGCCCTAAATTTCCTGATTTCCTTCGGAGGAGCAGCGGTCGATCCGTTGTTTTCACCTGGTGCTTATCTCGGTCTTATCACCTACATGATGCTGGCATTCGGAGTAGGTTTCGAATTCCCGATCCTGCTTGTGTTTCTCCAGATCGCCGGTGTGGTCCAGCCGAGCCAGTTACGGCAGATGCGGCGGTACGCAATCGTGGGAATAGTTGCTCTGGCAGCGATTATCACACCTTCGGGTGACCCGGTTTCGCTCGCAGCGCTATCAATACCGATGTATCTATTTTTCGAAACATCGATTTTGATCGGTTGGCTGCTAATGCGACGACGAACTCGGGAAGCTTCCTTTGATGGAACCAAAAGCGAACAATGATGGGATCAGGCGCCCGTTTCCGTGATGGACTTCTAACCAATCGCGGTCACACACCCGACGAGTTCCAGGTTCGAGCATTTCAGGTAATCGATGACAACAGATCAGTGTTGGTGGCCGCTCCAACGTCCTCCGGTAAAACGCTGATAGCTGAGTACGCGATTGCGAAAGCATTGGAGGACGGTCTAACCGTCGCATACACGACGCCGATCAAAGCGCTGTCGAACCAAAAGTTTCGCGACCTGACCGAATGGTTGGGGCCTGATCGAGTTGGACTCTTGACTGGTGACAACGCGATTCGACCCGAGGTCGATGTGGTCGTAATGACCACTGAAGTCCTTCGAAACATGATTTATGCGGGATCGCCCCGATTAGAAAATTTAGGCCTCGTTGTTCTTGATGAAGTGCATTATTTGCAGGACCCTTACCGCGGGCCTGTTTGGGAAGAAATCATTATTCAGCTCCCGTCGATGACGCGCCTCGTCTGCCTGTCAGCGACTGTCACCAATGCCAACGAACTTGCGGGATGGATTGGGCAAGTACACGGGAGTTGCGACGCAATTGTTGAACCAACTCGACCGGTTGAGTTGCACGACCACTTCCTAGTGTTCGACAAGCGACACCGCAGGCTGCAGGAGTTTCGGACGCTAAAACATGGCGAAGTCAACATCGAAGTAGAACGTTTCCTAGAAAAGTTAGGGGGTCAAAGACGTCGGGAGTCTCGAGGTCGAGGCGGGGCCGTAGGTCGACCGCGACGCGGGGAAGTAATACAACACCTCGAGGCGACAGGTCGGTTACCGGCCATCTTCTTTGTTTTTTCGCGACAAGGCTGCGATGACGCGGTCCGAAGTTGTTTGGAACAAGGCGTTAGATTTCTCGACGGGCGGGAAAGTCAACGTGTAGTCACGATCGTCGAGCAACACCTTCGCGATATCCAAGAAGTCGACCTCAACGTGCTCGGTTACGAGAGCTGGCTGGAAGGATTACAAGCAGGAGTCGCGGCGCATCACGCGGGCATGGTGGCGCCGTTCAAAGAAGCCGTCGAGGATTGTTTTAGCGCCGGCCTTTTGCGGGTGGTTTTCGCAACAGAAACGTTGGCCTTAGGTGTCAACTTGCCAGCGCGATCAGTAGTCATAGAGCAGCTGAGCCGGTTTCGGGGCGAAGGCCACGTGGTTCTCACCCCCGGCGAATACACACAACTAACCGGGCGAGCCGGCAGAAGAGGAATCGATTCGACCGGTCATGCCTACGCTTTGTGGAGCCCCTACGAATCTTTCGGTCAGTTGGCACGACTGGCGTCCAGCAAAGAGTTCGTTTTAGAGTCAGCCTTCCGACCGACCTACAACATGGCCGCCAATCTGAT
This sequence comes from Candidatus Neomicrothrix sp. UBA4542, assembly GCA_002388005.1. Lineage (GTDB taxonomy): Bacteria > Actinomycetota > Acidimicrobiia > Acidimicrobiales > Poriferisodalaceae > UBA2110. The sequence goes on along the minus strand of DGLO01000017.1, from coordinate 5,179 downwards.
GGCCCGAGCGGATCGCTCTTTCGCTGTCGAGCTCCTCGAGCGCTCGTTTGCCCAATACCGATCTGATCGAAGCGTCGTTGAACTAACCGCAAATGTTGAAAAGGCGAGAGCTTCACTCCGAACTTCGCGCACGGAAATGAAACGACTTGGGGTCACATCTCCGGCTGCAAGTACGACCGCTTCCAAAAGTGCAGTGGCAGTCTCCGGGGCCTTACGAAGACTCCGGCCGGGATCAATTTTGAAACGAGTGCAAGGGCCGGATTCACAGCATCTTCTCGTTCTCGGAACAACCAGCAGGAGGGGCGGCGATCATCGAGTCCGAGTCGTCACCACCCGGGGCAAGGTGATGATGCTCGGCGCCTCAGATTTCGACTTGTCACCTGAGACAGTTGCAGCGATAGAGCTACCGAAGCCCTATTCGCCGAACCGGCGCGAATACCAACGAGTGGCGGCTCGAATGCTTAGGCAGCACCTCACGGACTCGGGTGTCGTGCCAGAAATGAAACGTCCGGAGCGGGATCTTCAAAAAGCGCGAGTTGATGCCGAACGTCAGGTGGAGCAAGCCGAACTGAGAATCAAATCATTGGAATCACGAATTGAGATGACTCAGGGTGGTCTTGCGCGAACCCTTGACTCGATTGTCGAAGTGCTTCAATTGTTCGGATGCGCGACTGGTTGGCAGGTCACAGACGCAGGTCGCCGTCTTCAGGGAATATTCCATGAAATGGACCTACTCGTTTGTGTCTGCCTCGAAAACTCAATTTTCGATGACCTACCCCCGTCGGAAATCGCGGCGCTTGCGTCGGTCTTCACCTACGAACATCGAAGCCGCATTGAACCTCCACCGCCTTGGTATCCCAATCCGACCGTGAAAGATCGTGCCAACACCATTCTGGGTCACGCTGCGAGGATCCGCTCTGAAGAACAGGCCAGAGGGTTGCCTGAATCCAGAATGCCTGACCCTTCGATCTTTGCCCAGATCCACGGATGGGCATCGGGCCATGATTTAGACCAGCTAATCCAAGAGGATGTGTCCGCAGGTGACTTTGTGCGCAACGTGCGACAAGTCGTTGACCTGCTCAGTCAGATTAGTGAATGTGCACTCAAGGCAGAGACGCGTAAGACGATCAGAGACGCTATTGGGGTGATCGACAGGGATCTGGTCGCAGCTGCAGCGCGCGTTCAAGAAGGAATCGAAGAACGGGATGTCGGCGATGCCGATTGAACGCGGACAAGATTGGGGCTCCATAGCACCGCCGGGATTGAAATATGTTGTTGCGGGTACCGACGCCCAGATTCGAACGATTGTGGAAGCTGCGTGGGCCTCAGGCGATGAGGTCCCCCCGATAGCAGTTGTGGGCGGCGATTTGTGGCGAGCGTTAGGCGCTCCAGCGGGGGGGACGGAAAGAATTCAAAACAACCAAGCCAGAATGCTGCACATTGATGCCGCGAGGCTACAAATTGGCGAACACGTCTTCGCTTCTGTGGCCCATGTGTTCTGTCTTAGGAGTTGGTGGGCAGGGCCAATAATGGCGCTCATGAACTCCGAATGGCGCACTACATGGCGCATTGCTCCAAAAGCCCACCCAAATGACGGCCTGTTGGACCTACTTGAGGCAGATCTTCCAATAGGGCAGCGATGGTTGGCACGAAAACGTCTCCGAACGGGTGACCATTTGCCGCACCGCCTTATACATACAGAGAGAGTTACAGAACTCAACCGAAGTTTTGAACGTCCCCGCCGTATCTATATCGATGGCGTTGACGAAGGGCGCCACCAATCCATCGCGGTCACGGTCATACCCGACGCTTTCAGGGTCATATTATGATTTTCTCAAAGATGACGAGGGTGCGCGACTAAAGCACCGGATCGTCCTACGATCGCATTTACGAATTGAGACGTCCGGCCATACTCCTCCGACCATCGAAATTGATCGTGAACAACTACGCAGTCGAGCAATTTACGGCCAACGAGGAAGATGTCCTTCGGCGCTACTTCACGAACCTCGACCAACCCGTATTCGCTCTCGTCAACTTGCCCGAAGTCGTGAAGGGAGCTTTGTTTGCGCGGTACAGCAGGACCCATAAGAGCCTCCGACGACTATTTTTGGACGAATTCGTCGATGATCTAGACGTTTCTGGAGATCAGTCGATTGATGCCACGGTTGGTTTGGCAAAAGCTGAAGAGCTATATCAGCGGGTTTTCGTAGAATACGGAGACGACTCAGTTGCACAACTCGGCGGTGTGCACCTGGCATGTGAACAAGCTTCAAATCTCTTGACGAAGATTCTTGAGTGGGGACGCCTGATGTCTTACCTCGAGCAGTCAACGCGTTACTTGAGCTACGACACTCGGCTTGACGGTAGGTATCGCTACCATCGTGACCCGCAGGTGCTGGCGTCTCCTCTTGGCACTCGTTACGTAGGAGACCTTGATCGACTTTTCGATACCTATGCAGAGCTAGTCCCGCTAATGCAGGACTTCTACCGAGAAAATCATGCTCAGGGAGCAGAAATCGGCGACTTGGCTTACCGACAGACCATACGAGCGAAGTCCTTTGATGCGGTCCGCGGCCTTCTTCCCGCAGCCAGCCTTTCAAACGTCGGAATTTACGGCACAGGTCAGGCCTATGAAGCATTGTTGCTGCGGATGCGAGCTCACCCGCTCCCTGAGGCTCGCTCATATTCTGACCTGATGCTTTCCGAACTAAGGAAGGTCATCCCATCCTTCCTTCGACGCGTGGACGTCGAAGATCGAGGTGTCCTTTGGTCCAGCTACTTCAAAGCGAATAGAGACTCGATGCAAGAACTTGCAAGCCAGTGGTTTGCGCAGACGGATCCAATTGCGGTGGATGAGGTTGAACTCATCGACTGGGATCCCGACGGCGAGCGCAAGATGCTTGCGGCGATGCTCTACCCATATAGTCATTTGCCCGAAACGCAGCTCGTTGCTGTAGTCGACAAGTTGACCACTGAAGAGCGAATCGATCTAGTTCGCCGATACGTCGGAGACAGAGAGAATCGACGTCATCGACCAGGACGAGCCTTGGAACGATTGGACTACCGGTTTGACATATTGGGTGATTACGGCGGTTTCCGAGATCTCCAGCGACATCGCCTACTTACGATCGAATGGCAATCGCTAACACCGCATCACGGCTACGAAATTCCCGAAGCGGTGATGGGCGCGGGCTTGGCTGACCGGTACGACGGCGCGATGGAGCGTTCCAGGTCGCTCTATGAGACTCTCCAATCTGATTTCCCAGAACAAGCCGCATATGCAGTTTCCATGGCCTTTCGGGTCCGTTATGTAATGCAGTTCAATGCCCGCGAAGCGCTCCACATGATTGAGCTCCGGAGTCAACCACAAGGCCATCCTCACTATCGACGTATCGCTCAGGAGATGTATCGACAAATAGCAACACGCGCTGGACATCAGGCTGTCGCAGAGATGTTCACCCACGTAGACCTTACCGAGGGCGAAGATGGACGCCTTCAAGCGGAAAGGGCGCTGGAAGCGCGACGGGCCACACAATGAACGAGTCCGTCCGATTAGCCACACCAAATGACCTTGAAACGCTTACAGAATTTGCTGACAGCGCTGTCACCGAACAACGGGAGAATCGAGGCGGTTATGTGTGGAGCGTACGAGAAACGAGAAATCAACCCTATTTGGCTAGCTTCGAGTCAGCGTTACATGATCCCGATCAGGCTGTATGGATCGGAATGATCGATGACACCCCCGTTGGATACGCAGCCTCGAAAGTGGAGTTACTACGAAGCGGAGAAACACTGGGCCGAATTTCCGATATTTGGGTCGACCCCGAAGCTCGAAGTGTCGGAGTAGGGGAGTCGCTGATCGCCGCGGTGGTCTCCTGGTGCACCGAACGCAATTGCATAGGAATCGACTCAATGGCCTTGCCGGGCAACCGAGCCACCAAAAACTTCTTCGAAACATTCGGCTTCAAAGCCCGGCTACTTATAGTTCATAAACCTTTACACGAGTCCTAGAGTGACGCATCCATGCACCCCTGAGCCTTGTGTCGGATCGGTTTTGTTCTGGGAACGGAAGCTTCTACTTATCCAACGAGGACAGGATCCCGGCGCTGGCAAGTGGTCACTTCCAGGTGGCCGCTTGGAACCACAAGAAACATGGCAAGAGGCTGTCGAACGCGAAACCGAAGAAGAGACCTGCCTGAAGGTGAGGTGCGGAAAGTTCATCGGTTGGGTTGAACGTGAAGCCAACGGTCGTCGGTACCTCATTGCCGATTTTCTGGCTACGACGGAAGACACTTCGGGTGCGGCCCCCAACGACGACGCCCGGGACTTACTATTTGTCGGCCCAGAGGAAATAGACAAGCTTGAGCTCACTGATGGGTTGCAAGAGTTCCTTCACCAGCATCAGATCTTAAAACGTTAACGTCCCTTCCAAACGGGGTCTCGTTTCTCAATAAACGCGAGTGGCCCCTCGCTGAAATCTTCAGTTTTGACGACCACCCGGAAGTGATCTCGGGTGATTTGCCAGCCTTCTGCATCGGAGACACCTTGGCTTTCCAAGACGACCTTCCGGCTTTCCCGAACAGCTATCGGCGCATTGACCGTGATGCGTTGAGCGAGCCGCAAAGCAGTCTCCACTACCTCACCGGGTTCACACATCTCGTTGACGAGGCCAAGTTCAAAGGCGCGTTCGGCGGAAATAGGATCGCCGGTAAGGGCTAACTCCATGGCGACATTACGAGCGATCGAAACTGGTAATCGGAAAAGCCCACCTGCACCAGCAATGAGGCTTCGTTTCACTTCTGGAATACCAAAACGAGCGGCCGTTGAAGCCACGACGAGGTCGCAAGAGAGCACAATTTCTAACCCACCAGCCAAGGCGGGGCCATCCACAGCGGCGATCAAAGGCTTCGTCCTCGGGTAGCGAACCAACCCAGCGAACCCACCCTTTTCAGTCTCTATCGGTTTGCCACTACTTACCGATTTCAGATCAGCGCCAGCGCTAAAGACCGGACCGTTAGCAGCAAGTACAGCGACCCAGGCGGCTTCATCCGCTTCAAAAGTGTCGAGGTGTGTCTCAAGTTCCGCTGAAACATCGTGGCTGACGGCGTTTCGCGCTTCGGCCCGATCGAGGGTAATGACCCTCACGTTGCCTACCTCTTCATACGTTACGACCATGCGA
>DGLO01000140.1 GCA_002388005.1 Candidatus Neomicrothrix sp. UBA4542 | reverse complement strand
AATGCCGCCATGGTTAGCTGACCCACACAATAGCAGCGGCACATTCCGTGACGAACGCATCCTCGACCAAGCGACCATCGACACCCTTGTGGCGTGGGTCGACGGAGGAGCACCCCAAGGTGAGGGCGATCTACCAGCTCTGCCAGATTTTCCAGAAAATTGGACCTATAAAGGTGGTGAACCGGACTATGTGTTCGAATTGCCCGTTGAATATGAAATCGCTGCAGAAGGCCAAGAAGAATATTTAGATTTTTATGTTGCCATTCCTTGGGAGGAAGACCGCTTCGCCGAGGTGATTGAGTTGCGCCCCTCGAACCGAAGCGTGGTGCATCATGCCGGTGCCTACGTCGTGGATTTGCCGCCAGGAACACGGGTTGGCGAACACGGCATTCTTGAAACATTTGACGGTGAAGTGCTCGACCGGGACGCGGCCTCGAAATTAAGCCGCAAGAATTCTACGAGAATCGAACAGCAGGTCTTTAATCAATTCAACCTAGCTGGAAGCAGCAAGCTCATCTCATATGTGCCGGGACGCGGCGTCGAACGTTTCATGCCGGGCACGGGCAAACGCGTCACAGCTGGAAAATACGTTCGATTCACCATGCACTATAACGCCGTCGGGCAAGTTGAAACGGATCAATCGAAACTTGGACTCTGGTTCAATACGAAACCAGTGCACCATGAAGTTCTCACGCGCCAAGCTGGAAATCCGGTCCCAACGAGTGCCTTCGGCCATGATATTTATATCGTGCAAGGTGAAGAAATCGTACCAACTCTGGACGAGAACGGCGAGCGGGTCCGACCAAAGATTCCCAATATTCCCCCCTATGAAGGAAATTGGAAAATTACGGGTATCACGCCGGTAACTGAACCGATCACTCTTTACGGCTTGTCTCCCCACATGCACCTTCGAGGCAAAAGCCTGAGGTGGGTTGTGACGTTTCCCGATGGTCGTGAAGAAACGATTCTCGATGTGCCCAAGTTCGATTTCAACTGGCAAATTCACTACGAGTTAGCCGAGCCGATGCATATTCCGGCTGGGAGCAAGATTACCGGTATCGGTGTCTACGACAACTCGTTGGCTAACCGGTGGAATCCTGGTCCGCAACTTGAAGTCTACTGGGGTGATCAGAGTTGGGACGAAATGTACCAGGCGTTCACTGAGTACACCATCGACAGCCAAGATTTGACCCGGTTAATCGAAACGACGGACGGGGCGCAGGAATAGGCCACTTTTCTCCATGCGCCATCGTGGATGTTTGACTGAAGCCGAGCCACTGTAGCTCGGCTTTAGTTGTTTCGGGCTAAGGTTATCAAGTTATGCTGAGGCGTCTGTTTCTATTCGTGTCGTTGTTCGTTGTGCTTGCCGTGACTTCGTCGCTGGCGGGTCGGGTGACGACCTCTCAGCAACGTCAATTACCTCGGGGCCAGATTGCCGACCTTGGGCGGCCGACCGAAAAGAGCGACGAGGTGCCTGTTTTTGATTACGAGCAGTATTTCCCAGGCCAATGGCATTTTGAGTGGCGCGTGCCCGAGTCACCGTTGGGTCCTGGTGGAACACTGACGGGGACTGAGACCTTCGCTGGTGGTGAAGATAATTTTTTTACCAGTCGCACTGAAGTCGATGGTCCGGCTGGACCATTTACGATTGAGAGCGTTATTGCGTATCAGGTCGAGAACCGAACCTTTGCACGGTGGGAACGGGATAGCCGTGGCTTTGAAATGCTACACGCGGGTCCGATCGGCGGTGACCTTGGAGGGTTTTACACAATCCACTATGAGACGGCACCCTTCACTGTTGCTGGTCAGCAAGTCAAGCTACGGTACCGAACGCGACTTGTTTCTCCGGTCAACTACAAGATTGAGGCACGGATTTCTGTCGATGGGGGACCGTTCCTAAATTTTGGTAGCGGTTGGTTCCAAAAGGACATTCCTGTGGAAACAGGACGCTGAGGGATAAACACCATGACGCGCACTATTTGTTTAATCGCCGCATGCCTACCGGTTGTGCTGATGTCATTGAGCGCACAGAGTGTTCCGTTCTCGCTCGTCCCTAACTGGGCAAAGCTACCGAGCGGTTGGGTGTTCGGCCACCCGCAGGGCTTTCCTTTGCCGGCCGAACGAGAACGCGCACGGGCCGAGGCTGAGTTAACCCGTGCGGCTGCTATTGCTCGTGGAGAAACGCCCCCACCTCGCCCAGCCAACCTTCAACCCGGTGTTTCGGGCGTGGCCGTAGATCGCGATGACAACGTGTACGCTTTTCATCGTGGTGAGCATCCGATCCTAGTCTTCGATGAGTCTGGTCAGTATCTGCGCTCCGGTGGTGACGGGATAACCGGGACCGTGCCGCATTTTATCGAGGTTGATGACCAGGGCAATGTCTGGGTTGTCGATGAGGCGGCGCACCGGGTATTGAAGTTCAATTCCGAACTCACTGAGATTCTGCTGCAGATCGGTGTTACTGACGAACCAGGTTACGACGGTGTGCATCTCGATCGACCGGCAGATGTTGATATTGCGAGCACGGGCGAAATTCTGATTGCCGACGGTTACGGCAACAACCGGATCGCAAAGTTCTCGCCCGATGGTGAGTTTATAGAACAGTGGGGTGGCGGGCCTCAGGATGAGTCGACAGCCGACGGAGAGTTTCATCTGCCCCACGCAGTTGAGATCGATCAGAACGATAAAGTTTATGTGCTCGACCGTGAAAACCGACGGATTCAGATGTTTGATCTCGACGGCAAGTTTCTGGGGAAGTGGACTCATCTCGGCTATGCTTGGGGGCTGTTTGTGTCTCGGGACGGTCAATACGCCTACATCGCTGAGCATGACAATGAGCAAGTTATGCAGGTTTCAACTGCGACGGGCGAAGTGCTTGCACGTTGGGGTCGCCAGGGACACGGTCCT
>DGLO01000150.1:4460-5291 GCA_002388005.1 Candidatus Neomicrothrix sp. UBA4542 | reverse complement strand
ATAGAACCAATTGATGACATCCGCGCTAGCGCTACCTACCGTCGCTCGGTTACAGAAACCGCTGTACGGCGGGCGCTAATCAGTCTGACCGAGGTGACCAGTTTCGAACGTCGAAGTCCGCCATTGCTTGGTTGGGTCGTAGATCGCCCTGAGCCCCCAAGGTTTGATGTTTCCTCCGACACGCCGATTTCGTGCATCGTCAACGGAACCAAGACCTCGGCCCCAGTTGCTGGCAACCAAACAGTTCTTGAGTGGCTCCGATCCGAAGTAGCTACAGGCACCAAAGAAGGATGTGCCGAGGGTGAATGCGGAGCTTGCACCATCACGCTTAACGGTGCCGCGGTGACGAGCTGCTTAGTGCCAGCCGCTCAAGCTGACGGAGCCAGCATCGTCACTGTCGAAGGTCTCGCCCCACGCGGGGAACTTCACTTCGTACAAGAACAATTTCTGGACAATTTCGCGGTCCAGTGCGGATTTTGCACCCCCGGGTTTCTTGTTGCGGCTTCAACCTTGCACGATGAGCTGGAATCGCCGACCGAAGACGACGTCAAAGCTGGCCTTGCCGGCAACCTATGCCGCTGCACTGGTTACTACTCAATAGTCGACGCATTAGCTCAATCTGCTCCTAGCGGGGAACCAACTCCGTGACGGTTGGGGCGACACCTCCTCGCGGTGATGCTGTCGACAAGGTCACCGGCGCTGCAACATACCCAGCCGATCGCGTCCCTGAGAACGCCTTACACGCTGTTGTTGTTTTCACCAACCAGCCACACGCCCGCCTGGTCGAACTTGATGTCAGCGAAACCCTCTCCGCCCCTGGAGTTGTCACAG
>DGLO01000150.1:0-4124 GCA_002388005.1 Candidatus Neomicrothrix sp. UBA4542 | reverse complement strand
GTAACCGCGGCCGACGTCCCAGTCAACGAATACGGTCTTACGCTATTCGATCAGCCTGTGTTCATTGGGCTAGATGACACCGGTCGTAGCTCGGTTCCTTGCAACGTCAGTCGCTGGGAAGCCGACCACCTCGTGGTGGTAGTTGCTGACACTCTCGCCGAAGCCCGCCAAGCTTCAACTCTGATCCGAAGCGAGTGGGAACAACTCCCCATAGCCGACGATGTCGCCGCGGCCCGTACAGATGAAATTCTTGTGCATCCAGGCGCAACAACTAACACCTACCACGAACTGCGAATCCGCAAAGGCGACATCGAAAAGGGAATGGCGGCCGCGGACGTAATTATCGAAGGTAAGTACGAACTTCCACATCAGGAGCACGCGTACTTGCAAGTGGAGGCTGCGACTTCCTGGGTCGATGGTGACGGACGAGTCACCGTAGAGACGGGGGGTCAATGGATCCACGAAGATCGGGAACAAATTGCTCACGCCCTTGATGTTGACCCCGAAGAGGTACGTGTCCGATACGCCTCTATTGGAGGCGCTTTCGGCGGCAAGGAGGACATGAGCCTCCAGATCGTTCTGGCGGCAGCGACCAGCAAACTCAAGAAGTTAGGGATCAACCGGCCGGTACATTGCAGTTGGTCCCGCGAAGAGTCAATCGTTGGACACCACAAACGTCATCGGGCAACCGTCCACGCTCGTCTGGGCGCGACCACCCAAGGAATCATTACCGCAGTCGAGGCTGACGTTTGGCTTGACGCGGGCGCGTACAACTACACCTCAAGCAAGGTGCTGGGCAATCTTCATCTGTCGATAGCTGGAGCGTACGAGGTTCCAAACGCCCGCATCGATAGCAAAGCTGTCTACACCCATAGCGTCCCGGGGGGCGCGTTCCGTGGATTCGGCGGCCCACAGGGCACCTTCGTCGCTGAATCACAAATAAACAAGCTCGCCGACGAGTTAGGGATTGACCCACTGATTCTGCGTCGACAAAACGCTCTAACTGATACCTCTGCCGGTATCACCCAGTCAGGCCTTCCCGAGGGTGTCGGTGTTACACGCGTTATCGACGCGTGCGCCGAAAGAACCTCAACGTCAGTACAGCCAACCTCTATCGAACCATTTCGGTCAATCGCCTCCCTACCCGCCGCAACTGACCAGCTGCGACGCGGCCGAGGCTTTGCAGTTGGAATGAAAAACGTGGGTTTCAGTTTCGGTGCCCCAGAAGCTTGCGAAGCGGACGTCATATTCCACGGCGAGATGGACGATCAACGTCCCGCTGAAGTCGAATTTTTTCATAGTGCCGCAGAAGTTGGGCAAGGAGTTCACACCGCTCTCGTCCAGATGGTTGCTGACGCCGCAAACATCGATACGGCTCAAGTCCACGCGACGTTCAGCGACACTGCGACCGGGGGTGATTCGGGATCGGCATCCGCGTCGCGTCTCACCTTCATGGCAGGAAATTCGGTGTTGGGAGCGGTAGAGGAAGCGGAAAAGGCATGGGCCGACGGCGCACGCCCCGCTCTGGGACATTTCCGTTACACACCGCCAGCAACTGAGCCCTTAGACCCACAGACCGGTGTCGGCCAACCGAATTTCTGTTACGGGTATATGGCCCAAGCAGTGGAGTTAACAGTTGATGTCGGAACGGGCCACGTACGCGTTGACCACGTTCTTTCAGTGCACGATGTTGGCAAAGCAATTCATCCCCGCATGCTTGTCGGCCAGATTGAGGGGGCTATTGCTCAGGCTCACGGTTACGCGCTCAGTGAACAACTAGTCGTCGAAAACGGCAGAATACAAAACCCCCGCTTATCTCAATACTTAATCCCCGGTATTGGCGACGTACCAGCGAAAGTAGAGTGCGTGATTTTAGAAGCCCCGGACCCGTTGGGTCCGTGGGGTGCGCGGGGCGTCGCTGAGATGCCCTTTATTACCTACGCCCCCGCAGTTACCGCTGCCGTCCATGATGCGACCGGTGTGTGGATCAATACCTTCCCACTCACGCCGTCAGTGGTCCTTGAGCATCTAACCTCGGCAAATCTGTAAACCCAGTTACAGCGTGGTTTCAAGCGCGGAGAACAGCCGCTTGGCTTGCTCGGCAGCTTTGGCGCGTATTTCCGCGGCGTCGACACGGGTTGCGACTCCATTAGCCACAACAACTTCTCCCGCGACTTCCACTGAAATCGGGCGAATGCTCGTGTGATATGCAACACGCCACGGGTCGACTGGTTCATCCGACCATACGACCCTGTCTTCGGCTGCTTCGGGGACAAGTAGATACCCCCCTTCTAACCATTCCCACACCAAATCTGGGGTCACTGTCACATCGCGTTCACGGGCACATGCATACGCAACTCGAAATTCATCAAGCATGGCTGCCCCAATCCCGTCGGTTCCCAAAGCGATGGGGAGTCCAAGCCGACCGGGTGCGGCGTACCCGACGGAGTTGTTCATATTGGAGCGCGGATTGTGGACCAAGTGTCCGCTCAAGCCGTGGCTGTCGGGTAGATGGACACCGTGGACAAGGAGCCAACTCGTCTGGGTTAAACCTTGCAGGCGATCCACCGCGTCAATGTCATCGACGCCTTCAGCGACATGAATATGAACACCTACGCCATGCTGCTGAGCCAGTTCGGTGGCTGCGAGCAGTGTGTCCTGCTCGCAGGTAAACGAGGCGTGGACGCCGACCATACCGTTTCCGCCTTGAGCCAAAAACCGGGAGTTTTCTTGCAGCCCACGGCTTGCGCCCTCTGGCCCATGCCGGTCGGTGATGCCATAGGAGCAGTTGACGCGAACACCAACTTCAGCGCACGCGCCCGCGATCACATTCAACGAACCTTCAATCGCGTTCGGTGACTCGTGGTGATCAACTATCGCCGTGGTACCTGACTCGAGCGCCTCAAGAGCCCCCAATTTCGCGGACCATTCCAACATTTCGAGATCCATTGCACGATCTAGTCGCCACCACACAAGCTCCAAGATTTCGCGAAAGGTCCGGGGAGTTCGAGGAGGTGCTGGCATACCCCGTGCAAGCGTGCTGTAGAGGTGATGATGAGCACAGACAAGCCCGCTGGTCTCATTGGGCTGGCCATTCTTCAAGTCCACGCGTCAGCTCGTTCGCGGTTGGCGAGATTGCGTATTGGCAGTTCGTTGGGCCAGGGCTCGCCGCTCGCTCGGACAGCCGCAGCTACTGCGCCGGCGGTGGGGACAAGACCAATTTCTCCAACTCCCTTAATTCCGTATGGCGCGCCTGGTTGCGGGGATTCGACGATGATCACTTCAACGGGTGGCATGTCTTTAGGTCGAATGATGTCCAAACTGCGAAGAGTGGTGTTTGTCGGGTAACCCGAGGAGTCGGTTGGGAATCCTTCAGACAGGGCGTACCCCAATCCCATGTGCACCGCTCCTTCGATCTGCCCTTCACATAAAAGCGGGTTGACGGCTCGACCGACATCATGTGCTGCAACAACTCGCCTGACGTTGCCACTGTTGGGGTCCAGCACCGCCACTTGAGCGGCGTACCCGAACGTCGAATGAATAACGGGGTGTTCGAGGCCTTCGCTAAGTGAGTTCGTCCAATTCACTCGGTAGCTGCCTTCATAATCGATACCGACTTTGCAGTCATCGAGAAGGGCCGCACGGCAAGCATCTTGGACCGCGCCTGCCCCCATGAGTGTTCCGCGACTCCCGGTTGTCTGGCCTGCTCCCAATTCACGAGTTGAGTCGACGATGACTTGGATTTGGTCGGCGGCGACGCCTAGTTCTTCAACGGCAACTTGAAGCGCGACATTGTGTACACCTTGACCCATCTCAGTCCAGCAGTGCCGAACTTCCACAACACCGTCATCACGGAATCGCACTACCGCTTTAGCCAGCTCATCGAAGCCGTTGCCTAATCCAGAGTTTTTCAACCCCAAACCGACCCCTACGGGTAGCCCTAAGTCAACGGCTGCGTCGTAAGAGGGTTTAATTGCGTCGAGACAGGCTCTCGCACCAAGACAGCCGTCGTCCATGATTTGACCGGGGCCCCACACATCCCCCGGGTTGACTACATTTCGGGATCGGATTTCCCATCCGCTGATGCCGACCTGTTCAGCAAGGCGATCCATTATCCCTTCCAT
>DGLO01000134.1 GCA_002388005.1 Candidatus Neomicrothrix sp. UBA4542 | reverse complement strand
GGTGGCCTGTTATTTTCTTGTGATCCGGGCGCTGCCCAAGACGCGGTGGCCGAACTTAGAGAATCGGGCCATGACGCCGCAGTAATCGGCAACCTCATCGATGGCTCTGCCGGCAAAATCTCACTGACGAACTGATAACTGGAACCAGAGATAGCAGTGAATCCAAAAACTTCATCCTTTTACGATCGCCTGGGCGTCGCTCGTAACGCGACGAGGAAGATCCTTCAACGCGCATATCGGCGAGAAGCCCTTCGTCATCATCCCGACCGGCAAACAGGTGATGCAGCAGCTATGGGTGAACTGAATGATGCATGGTTTGTTTTGTCGGACCCCGCACGTCGCGCGGCCTACGACCAAACACTAGAACCAGAGACTTCACTCCAGGACACCCCACCGAAATCTCCTCGCGCACCAAAGCTCGGGCGCAAGGCTGCTTGGTTTGACGGTCTGAAGTTGCAGGCGATCCGGCTGGGATACGAAGCAGCACTAAGTGCGAGTCAAGCTCTCGCTCGTCGAAATAATGTTCAACACTCCACATACGAACTTCTCGTTGAAGAGATCGCCGAAAGCTTCGGTGATCGCATCGAAGACCGCGTTCGCCTTGCAAGAAAAGCAGGCGCCACTCCTCTCGACCTCGGACTGGCTGCCGCCTTGATCGGGTTGAAGGAATACTGCCTGCCCTTTCTCGAAGCCTCCAAAGATAACGAAGCTGATCCAGCAACAATTCGTACAGCTCAACTACTTGACCGTATCTGGGACAACCTCGCTCACGGGATTTCGCGGGACCTCGAAACAGCTCTTGGGGGCAACCCGAGAACACTTCGTGCCCTTACCGGTAGGCGAGTCTGAGATGTCTACCGCTGTGTACCCGGGATCGTTCAACCCTCCTACCGTCGCACATCTAGAAATCTCTCAAGCGGTACGCCGGCACTTCAAGATTGACAGCATTGTTTGGGTCGTTAGTCAGGTAGCTCTGGGCAAGGAGCAAGTGACGAAACCTCGCCTTCAGGATCGAGTTGCGGTCTTAGAGGAGGTTGCCTCCGGGCACGACTGGCTCCAAATCAAGCTCACAGACGAACAGCTGCTCGCTGATATTGCGTTGGGCTATGACCTACTAGTCATGGGTGCCGATAAATGGCACCAAATCCAAGACCCCGCCTTCTACGACAATGACCGCGCCCGCAGAGACCAAGCATTATCAGCTCTTCCTGAAGTGGCGATTGCTCAGCGAGGATCTTTCGAAACGCCACCCAACATGGAGCTGCCGATCCCGGAGAATTTGAGTTCAGTTTCCAGCACCGAAGCACGCGGGGGTGCGACTTCGATGATGCTTGAACCTGCCCGTAGATTCGACGAATTAACCGGAGCGTGGACCAACCCGGAACGTTACGAAGCATGGCTAATTCAACAAAGCTGATGATCCGCGTCGTTCAATCCGCATACCTTTACTTCTGATGACTGACATCTTGGACGTTGACTTGTTGGCTTTCGAGCGAGGCGGGAAGCGCGATCGGGCTGCCGCTGTCGACGGCGTCATGCAGAGCCTTCGAACAGGATTCGTTTACACCAAGCACGACATCTCCGAAGGGCTACTCGACGAGACTTATGAAGTTCTGGAACAGTTCTTCGACCTGCCAGAAGACACCAAAGCGGAATATGTTGCCCAAGGCTCGAGAGGCCAAACCGGTTACACCGGTCTGCTGGTTGAAACTGCGGCTGTGTCCGACACCCCCGACTGGAAGGAAATGCTCAATTGGGGAACTGCGCTCCCTTCGGGTCACCCGCTCCGAGATCGCTATCCGGACCGATACAGCGAACCTATCTTTCCCTCGGATCGCATTCCTGGCGCCGATCAAATTTTGTCGAAATTTCACGAGCATTTAGTGCGATTGCAAACTCGCTTTTTGCGGATCATCGCCTTGGGGATAGGTGCAAATGAGACTTTTTTCGACAGCATGCTTGAACATGGTTCTCATCTCACCCGAGCAATTCGCTATCCGCCGATGTCAGAAGCACCTAACGCTGGACAAGAGGGTCACGTCTGGGCTGAGGAACACGGGGACATAAACCTCATCACCGCTCTTCCAAGGGCGACCGCTCGAGGCCTACAAGTCAAAGTTGAAGAAGATTGGGTCGACGTGACGCCCCCAGATCAAAACGTGGTCATCAACACCGGCATCATGCTTGAACGTCTCACCAATGGCTTGATCCCAGTGGGATGGCACCGAGTCGTCGCCGACTCTCGACAAGTTGACGGCCGACTGAGTGTCGTTCAGTTCTGCCATCCGACACCCTGGACGATTCTCTCTCCAATCCCTTCCACAGTCTCCACAGACCGGCCCGCCCAATTTCCTGCGATGTCTGCTGGAGATTGTCTCGACCAGGTGCTCTGGGAAATCAATCTCAGCGACGGCTAGGAACCTCTAGCAACATTTTCGTCACAGCGTTCACAGATCCAAGAGTGCGTTCTCAACAAGTTCGGTCAAAGCAGGGTGGATATAAAACTGCTTCGAGGCAAGTTCATCTACTGTCTGCCCGAATTCCATCCCCTGAATCAGCTGCTGGATGAGCGTTGCCGCTTGAGGACCGATGATATGGGCGCCTAATAGTTGCCTGGTATCGGCGTGAGCGACGAGCTTGCAAAAACTGTGAGTGTCTTCCATAGCCCAGCCATACGCGGTGGTCCCGTAGTCCTTTGTTGCCACCTTTATCGGAAGGCCGCGCTCTTGGGCATCACGTTCGGTAAGTCCAACTGAGGCGACCTGAGGGTGCCCAAAAACAGCGTGTGGTACGAACCGGTCATCAACCGACTGCATCGAACCTTCACTCTCCCCTTCGGCGACGAGAAGATTGCGGCGAAGGGCTCTCACCTCAGCGTTCGCTAAATGCTTCAGTTGATGAACGTTGGAAAGATCGCCAAAAGCCCACACTCCTTGAGCATCGGTCCGAAAGAACTCGTCAACCAATACTCTGCCGTTGTCGTGGGAAATTCCTGCATGCTCCAGCCCTAATAGATCACCGTTGGGGATACGCCCAGTAGCGACGAGGACAATCTCAGCTTCGATAGTTTCAGTTGCTCCATCCCGCAGAATTTCAGTCCGAAACGTATTCCCATCTTGGAACACGCCAGTGACTTCGCTTCCACAACGAAGATCGAATCTACGGGCCATAAGTTGAGTGAAACGTTGAGAAACGTCGTCGTCTTCACGCTTCAACAATCGGTCACCGCGATTGACCAGTGTGACCTTGGTTCCGAACGCAGAAAAGACGTGACCTAATTCTGCGGCGATATAGCCTCCCCCAAAAATCAACATGGTTTCAGGAAGAACGTTAAGACGCATGACTGTGTCAGAAGTGTGGAAATCGATGTCCGCAAGACCTGGATATGGCGGAATGAAGGGACGTGCCCCTGCGCCAAGGACTACATGCCGACCAAATATTCGGCGAACTTTGCCCGCTAGATCAGTCACCTCAAGTGTTCGTTCCTCCACAAAACAGCCTTCACCTTTCAAGACTGTGATGTTCGGACATTCCTCACCTACCCGGTACCTCTCCCCTCCCTCTACGATCGGGTCAATTCGGCCAAAAACCCGGTCTCGAATGGAAAGCCAATCCACGCCGGTTATGTCAGCATCAATGCCATAGGTGGAGGCATTGCGAATAGTTTCAGCGACGTCAGCCGCGTAGACGAACATTTTCGACGGTATGCAGCCAACATTCAGGCAAGTACCGCCAAAGACCCCCTTCTCAACGATGGCGATCTTCCAATCGTCAAACTCGGGACCTGGAATGCTGTTTCCTGATCCAGTTCCGACAATTACCAGATCAAATTCTTCTGTGGACGCAGGACTCATGAGCACGACTATTGCATGTACCACTGAACAAACGGGGCGAAAAGTTCCTCGAGGATCAGGTTGGTTCGAACCCCGGCTGGTAGCGAATACTCTTTCCACCCAACGAACCGCTTCCCCGAGAGA
>DGLO01000027.1 GCA_002388005.1 Candidatus Neomicrothrix sp. UBA4542 | reverse complement strand
CCAGCCCGCTAGAGCTCCCACGCTTCGATCTACCCAACGTAAGGCCGGTCGCCCTGCAGACAGAGTTTTGTGGACCGACTCGTGCATCGGCATATAACAGGCTTGTAGGAACAGTGCGGCAAGTAACACCGCAGCCCAAAGTGGGATCATCTCGGCTGTTCGGAGGGCCACGATCGATACCCAACCGAGTACGCACCAGGTGATGTTAAAAAGGCTACGCCAGCCAATTGAACCCACATGGGGTTCTACGATGGACCGTTCATACATCAAGCGGTCCGTTCCAGTCCGTGGTCCCATGGCTCCCCTACTTCACGGTGCAGTAGCTGACCTGCGAAAGGCGAGAATACAACAGGCCGAGAGTCAGAAGTACGGCTGTGTCCATTTAATCGCAATGACCTCTCATACCGCGCCACCAGCCATTTCACGAGAGACCCGACTATGTTGTGACGGCTCTAGTGGCCCATTCCGCTAGTTTCGCTTGAACCTGCCCGACTTAAGAACCTGGATGCGTCAATGCTCGAACTTGAAGATGTAAGGAAATTTCTCAGTTCCGAAACTGGCTTAGCGACAATTAGCACCGTCCAAAACGATGGCCGGGTACTTTCCAGCATCGCTAACTGCGGCATCATCCGCCATCCCCTCACCAACGAAGACTGTGTTGCCTTAGTGTCTATGGGGAAAGCGGCGCGTTTAAGGCATGTGCGCCGCGGGTCCGAGATGACGGTGGCTGTTCGCCGAGGCTGGAACTGGGTTGCTGTCACGGGAAAGGCTGATCTGATTGGTCCCGATGACCAAGCCACCGGTATCGACGACGAGAAACTCCGATTGTTGCTTCGGGAAATTTATGAAGCGGCTGGCGGCGAGCATGCTGATTTCGAAGAGTACGACCGTGAAATGATTCGCAGTCGCAGAGCAGCAGTGCTGGTTGTTCCCACGCGCATCATCGGCAACCTTCCGAACGCGTGAGGCTCCATCACGGACCAACGGGTAGCCACCAGGAGTCCACGGAGTGCACCGGCGATCGCTGCCCTGGCCGCTATAAACCAACCGCCGCGACTAGATCAAGAACGTTAGGTTGCGCTGTCCTAGTTCGGCAGTGACTAGCTCAACCCACTTGGAGGACATTCGCAGGGATCCATCTACTCTACGTAGCCGATATTGCGCCTGACCCGGCCAGATTCGTAACTCCCCGGTTGATTGTGCAGCGATCTCATAGATAACAAAATTCGCCTTCACCGAAATCGTGTCGTCACCCTGATCCACAACCTCAATATTTGAGATCATGCGACGCATCGGCGAAAAAGGAAGCTGCGATAAACGTTTACCGGTCTTGAGCTGGCGTATACGGGTCGCTACTCGAGCCCGATTGTCGTTCAAATACGCCAGCTGCTCCGAAGGGTCGCCTTCAAGCCGTCCAGCTGGAACCCAGTAATGAAAGTCATCTGTGAGCAGGGCCTCCCATTCATCCAGTTGGAACTCGTCCGCGAGGCGCGCCTCGCGATACAAGAAGTCTTCTACTTCTGCTTTTAGTTGGAGCGAGGTCACGCTCAAACCTGCTCAGTCATGATTTCCAGGTACCGATGCCAGAAACCACGATTAGTTGTCTCATCCGATGCGTCACTTGATCGAGCACCGGTTTCATCAATCTGTTCGCGGTGAAGTCCGCGACTGAGATCAATCCACCCGCGATCCTGATCAGCCCAAGATCGTTGAGTGCCGGATATCCCTGCTTGAATACGTTCGGCCGTTATTGCGTCGTCACTGGTGATGAAGGAGGCCGGACCTACCGCCGCCTCGGTCTGGCGCAGCAATCGTCGATTGAAGTCTTCGCTGACACCCTCGAATTGAACCGACGTATGCCTGTGGATCATCTCACCCGGCCCAACCGGTTCGACGATCGCTATGACCAACTCCCCCAGAAATAGGTTCGGGAATAGGAAGGCGTGAGGTGGTCCGTCCCACAGCATCTGTTCCGCTGATTCTGTTCCATCTCGCTCTGTAAGCGCTTCACAGTAAGACTCGACTTTGTCACGGGTTATACCTAACCATGCCAGTTGTCGTTGGTAACTCGGTCGCCAGTCAAGTTCGATATGGCCGTTGCCGTAGTCGACAGCGCGGGATCTACGCACCGCGTCTCCACCGACCGCGACCTCGTCGTAGTAGGTATCAGTTGTTTCTGACATTGACGCGTGGACAAAGCCGACGTGGTAGCCGTCGCTGTCGCTCTCAGGCCACAGCTTCCAGTTGGACTGCACCCGATGTGCGATCCACCCTTTGGAAAGATCAATTTCACCTGTCGGACTGAGATCACAAAGTCTGTCAATTAGTTCGTACCCCGCAGCGCCCAAATGGTCGGCCAACGGGCCTGCTGATCCGTCCAGATTGACGAAGACAAACCCGCGATGTGTTTCTAATCTCTTCGCTGCATCTAACCCGAGGTCCTCTTTTGGTGTGTCATAACCGTCTGGGAAAGGGATTGCTCGAACGGATCCGTCAAGACCGAACCGCCAGTTGTGGTACGTGCATTGGAAAAATGAGTTGTTTCCTCGCTGCTCCCAGCACAGAGCAGTACCGCGATGTGAACATCTGTTGGCCAACACCTTCACCGAGTCATCAGATTCGCGAACCATGATCACCGATTCGGTGCCGAGTTGACGGGTTACCCAGTCGCCGTGTTCTTTGATCTCTGATTCGTGTCCGACGAACACCCAACCGTTAACGAAAATTCGTTCCATCTCATCGGCGAACGCTTCGGGATCGTGTAGCAAGCTCGCATGAATACGGTCACCCCGAACAAGCTGCCCGTAGTTGATCCCCATATGTTCAGTTTCGCATGCGACTCACGCCTGCACCCACAAAAGACACCGGAGTTACACACCCGCTCGTCCGCCTCGTTTACATAAAGCGCTGTTCGGTCTTGACGTGCGCCGCCAGGGCGAGCGATAGTCGTCGAGATGATTTACCTACGTCGCTATCGGCCAAGTGACCGGGGGCCCGAAGACCCAGACAGGCGCTCGCTTTCGTGACCGATGTCGTAGTGTCCGCAGATGCATTGACGTCGTTCGCCACCGAAATTCTTAGCGCCGTCGGGTGCGATGAGGACATCGCTGATGCGATCGCGTCGCACCTCGTTGGTAGCGACCTTCGGGGAGTTCATTCTCACGGCACCATGCGTCTTACACAATACGAAAAGCAGGCCTCCTCTGGATATCTCGACCCGACCGGTCGGCCAAGAGTGAAACGAACGGGGCGCGGTGCAGTAGTCATTCAAGGTAACGCCGGGTTCGGTCATCCAGCCATGAACCTTGCGACGAACGAAGCGATGACCCTAGCTAAGGAACATGGCTCCTCAGTAGTGGCTGTGACCAACTGTGGTCACACCGGGCGTCTCGGACACTACGCCGAGATGGCCGCTACGGCCGGACTGGCGTCCATCATCGGCGGCGGGGGACGTCGCGAGCACTGGCGACAGGTCGCGCCGTATGGAGGTGTGGAGGCAAAGCTTCCAACCAACCCATGGGCGTTTGGTTTCCCAGGCACGGGCGACGGACCGATCATCGCTGATTTCGCGACAGGTATGACCTCTGGTGGGAAGACCCAAGAGGCACGAAAACGTGGGCAACTAATGGGGGGCGTCTTTTTGCAAACCTCCGAGGGTGTTCCAACCGATGATCCCAACGCTTATCTTCGCGATGGCGGTGCGATCCGGCCCTTCGCTGGGGCCCGTGGCTACGGCATGGGCCTCATTGCCGAATTGCTCGCTACAGCGATGCTTGGAACCGAAACGGTGGAGTGCAACTGGGTGATAGTGCTAATCGACGTCACAACATATAGAAGCTCGAACAAGATCTCAGAAATGGTTTCCGAGATAGTTGATGACATGCGATCGACCCGTCCAGCGCCCGGTTTCGACCGTGTTCAGGTGCCCGGTCAACGCGAGCATTTCATCATGACTGAGCGCCTCAAGAATGGGATACCGATCCATCCCGCTGTCTGGTCTGAACTTCAAGATTTACATAGTCGATTGACAACTCCTGCCCAGGAGGATTCATGAAGATCACGGCGGTTACCCTTGACGCAATCGGCGGCCCTATCCATGTCGAATCCCTTGATCTCGGCGACCCGCTAAGCGGCGAAGTGTTGGTCAAGATGGGTGCTTCAGGTATATGCCACAGTGACCAACATGTCGTTACCGGCCAGCATGACGCCAATCTGCCGTGTGTGCTCGGCCATGAAGGCGCCGGCGAAGTAGTAGCCGTCGGCCCGAATGTCGTGAGCGTTCAGATCGGCGATCGAGTTGCTTTGAATTGGGTCCCCAGCTGCAAAGCTTGCTTCTATTGCGACCGGCAACAACATCACCTCTGTCCCAATGTGACTCAAAAGATCTGGACCGGCTATATGGCCGACGGCACCAGCCGAATTTCACGTTCAGGTCAACCGATTCTTCATTATTCGGG
>DGLO01000031.1:10625-28863 GCA_002388005.1 Candidatus Neomicrothrix sp. UBA4542 | reverse complement strand
TTAGTTCAAGAGGTGGCTGCATATTTCGCAGCGTTGGGGTTCTCCTCGTAGGACTGAAGCGCGTGCCTTTTCGTTCCGGTTCCGCAAGATCGCCGCGCATGACTGCTGAAGCAGACCCCCGGCATTTGCGTGTCCATCGGTCGGGGTAACGCAACATTTAGGTTGAGATTTTCACGATTACGCATCGATCGCACCGCCGTCAGTCTTGAAATCCATGCCCGTTAAGTGCCATGCGGCTTCACTGGCCACAAATACGACATATCGACCAATGTCCTCCGGATCGGGTATGCGGTCCGTCAAGTTAGGCATTGAATTGTCAAGCGCCCAGCGTTGCACTTCTTCCCATCCGTGAATGTCGTGACGCGCGGCCCGCCGCTGGAGCATCTCCCGAACTTCTGAGGTAGCGATCATGCCTGGACTTACCAAGTTCGCCGTAACCCCAGATCCACGGAGCTCTTTTGCAAGACTCCGCACTACCACAGGTAAGGAACCTTTCGACCCGTAGTAGTCCGGGTTGCGTTCGCTTGGTCGCTCCGTTCCGACGGTCCCTATGAAAATAATTCGCCCCCACCCTCGTTCTCGCATCGACGGAAGGACCCTCTGGGTAAGTCGAATTCCAGTCAGGACGTTGGTTTCCCATCCTTGCTTCCATACTTCGGCCAAATCCGTCCATTTGGTACTGCCGGGAGCTCCGTAGTTGTTTACGAGCACGTCGACGGGGCCGTATGCCCCCTCGACCTGACTTACTACCTGCTCCGCGCCCTCTGAAGTTCCTAAATCGCCATGCACAGCGACCGCGTTGCCGTTATTCGTTCTGATGTCGCTAACTACTTCATCGGCTTGACCTGACTCATGGCCGTGAACGGCGACAAGACCGCCTTCTTGTGCGAAGACTCTTGCGGTTCCTGCTCCGGTCCCGCGGTAGGAACCTGAAATCAAAACCACTTTGTCTTTTATGCCGAGTTCCACAACGGACCCCCCCTTCCCCTTATTCGATGCGTGCCGCTGTTGCGGTGGCCACATCAAGTAACCGGTTGTCGTTACCGACATCAACGATTCGTATTCTGCTCGTCACTGTGTCTTGGTCGATTCGCAATGGTTCGCCTTCGACCCTGAACGGACCGGCCTTAGCCTGGGCGAGATAATGGACGTCGGCGCTGGTGCAGCGCGCTGGTGCTTTGTGGGTCAGCCGACATAGGTGCGCTGCCATCGCATCAACCAAGACAGCCACAGCACCACCCTGAATTGAGCCAAAAGAATTGTGAATGCGCGAGTGGTGCGGCAGCTGTATTACAGGTTCGTCTGGGTTGGTGTCGATGCGGAGGTAATCATCAAGCATCGGCCGAGGATGTTCTTCGTCGTCTTCCGCATAATCCACTACCTGGCCCTTTCCCGTACCGACACTCGGATTGTCGGTGCGGGCGGGAAGGCGGGCGTAGGTGCATGTTGCTCTCGCTATTTCACCAGATAAATCGCGTATAGCGGTTTCGGTAACGACGTTGTTGCGGCCAATTCGTAGCGGTCGACACTCCGCAATTACTTCTGTTCCTTCGGCCTTTCGAGCAAGTACTGTGCCCAGCTGCAAAGTGGCCACCCAATCTGGGGCGACTTGCATTACGCCATGGTGTCCGGCAACTGAGTCGACCAGGGTTGCGATAGCACCCAATCGAAGCCAACCGCCCTGGTCTAGAAGATCCGGGAGTATCGGCATCGTCGCGCTGATATTGCCTTCGTCGTCGACTTGGTGACAGAGCCGGAGATGTCGGAGGATGTGCCGTGTGGGGGGATACGACCTGGCCATTTAAGGCTGCTTCGATGCTAGGAGGCGTTCCAATTCAGTCCATAGTTCCTCCACGGCGGTGTCTAACGAGGCGAGGTCGCTCCCATTTGCGACGACGAACTGTGCGACGGAGCGGCGTTCCTCGTCAGAGGCCTGTGATTCGATCCGAGCGATGGCGTCTTCTCGTGAGACACCTCTTTGAGTTGCTAGGCGATCAAGACGATCCGACATGGGTGCCTCGACGACCACCACCACTTCGTAGGGATGTTTAGTGGCGTACCCGAGTCGGCTCTCAACGAGAACCGCCATGTCGTAAATGATGATGGAGTTTGGACTCTTAATTGCGTCAACTCGGCGGTCGAGGAGCTCGTTGATCGCGGGGTGGGATATTTCTTCCAGTGCAGCGAGTTGTCCTTCGTCACCGAAGACAATGCCGGCTAGGGCAGCCCTGTCTATCCCTCCGTCAGAGCTAGACACGCTCTCCCCGAATCGATCTATAACGGCCGACACCGCAAGACCTCCCGGTTCGATGATCTCTCGACCAAGCGCGTCGACATCGATGACCTCAGCTCCGCGGTGGGAAAGTAATTCGGCAACGGTGGACTTTCCTGCCCCCATGCCGCCAGTCACGCCGACGATCAACATCTTCCGTTGGCGTTAACCGCCGACACGCCCTTCAGGTGCATCGGTCGGAGGTCCTGCAAACGCCTGGGCAATTTCCATCCATTCAGCGGCGAGATCTCCTTGAATCTCAAGGTCGGCTTCTTGAGGGCGGCGTCGTTGGGTGACAACCAGACAGAATTGGTACGAGTCGGCGATGATTGCGTCTTCACAATCGTCCGGGCCCCAGGTCCAAATTTCGCCGCCCGGGGATGTCAGTTCCACTCGAACAGGTCCCTGAGGAGGTTCTAGCCCTCTGTTGGCGTAACTCCAACCTCTTGTAGTTACGCCGATATGTGCGACATGACGCAAACGCTCTGATTGCGGATATTCCGCGCCGAAAGTGTCGGCAATATCGTGGCTGTGGGACCAAGTTTCCATTAGCCGGGCAGTGGCGAAGGAGAGGGCGCTCATGTCGGGTCCAAACCATGGGATTCGATCTTTGGGGCCGAGGGCGCGAAAAGCTCCGTTCATGCGATTTCGTTCTCCCGTGAACCACTTCCACAGTTCAGTGCCCGTCAGCGACCGCACATCAAGGCCGCCGAAGCTGTGAAGATCACCCTCGCCTTGAAGCATCCTGGTCTTTGTTTTTTCAAATTCTGTGGGGTCAAGTACTGCGAGGCTGGCGGCAACATCTGCCATACCCAAGTGGATGATTGTCTCGTGAGAGTCCCAACCGTCAGCAGGCGTCGGCAGACGCCACTCATCCTCGGTCAACCCGTCAATAACTTCTCGCAATGCGTCTGTCTCAGCGTCAAGGTCGTCACAAATTGCCCTCATTCTTGGGACCCTACACCGACGCGGCCGCTCGCTTCTGCTCGAACCAAGATGGCGGCTACCGTGAACAGCGCATCTTCGACCTGGGAGGGATAGTGAGCCAGCCTCTTTGGACCCCAACCGCCGCCCGCCGCGAGTCCACCAATTTGTGGGCTTTTGCAGAACAGGTGGGGGTGTCTCTCGGAGCCGGAAGTTACGACGACCTCCATCGTTGGTCGATCCAGGAAAGTGGAGAATTTTGGCGGGCGGTGTGGAACTTCGCTGAGGGCATCGGCGACCTCGGAAACGTCGACTTCGAGAAGGGTGCTGGGTCTAGCTCACGATTTTTCCCTGATGCCAGCATTAACTTGGCTGAGAATTATCTGAAACGTAGCGACGATGAGATCGCTATCAGCTACCGAGGTGAGAACGTCGTGGAACGCGATCTGTCCTTCGGTGAGTTGCGCGGAGCTGTTGGTCGGGTTCAACGCGCTCTGCAGTCAGAAGGTGTTCAATCCGGCGACCGCGTGGCCACGCTTCTGCCCAACGGCCCTGAAGCGGTCATTGTGTTTCTTGCGGCAGCGAGCATCGGTGCGATCTATTCATCAACAAGTCCGGATTTTGGTTCCGCCGGAGTGCTTGACCGTTTCGGTCAGATCACACCAAAGATACTTGTCGCCACCGACTGTTATTTCTATTCCGGCGTACGTCATGACATCACTAATAAAGTCGTGGAGGTCGCGAACGGGCTTCCTTCGTTGCAGCGTTTGGTGATGGTGGGATATGGGGACCGCGAACTTGACATTTCGCTGGTTCCGAATTCGGTTGGATTCGATGAGTGGACATCTGGATCGCTAAACGTTGAACCAGTTTTTGTTCGATCAAGTTTCGATCATCCGATTTATGTGTTGTATTCGTCGGGCACGACAGGAAAGCCAAAGTGCATTGTTCACAGAGCCGGTGGGGTGCTACTCAAGCACTGGTCCGAGCAGTTGCTTCACTGTGATCTACGTGCCGGCGATCGGCTGATGTATTTCACCACCACCGGGTGGATGATGTGGAACTGGCTCGTCGCCGGTCTCGCGTGTGACGTCTCGCTAGTCCTCTATGACGGTTCTCCCTTTCACCCGGGCCCATCTCGCTTGTTCGATATAGCGGACGAGCTCGGTCCACGGCTTTTCGGGGTCAGCGCGAAATACATCGAAGCCACTATGAAAGAAGGACTTCGACCCCGTGATACCCACACGCTCGCCAGTGTCGAAACAGTCACCTCCACAGGTTCACCCCTAGCACCTGAAGGGTTCGATTGGGTGTATCAGAATCTGAAATCTGACGTACACCTTGCATCGTTTTCTGGAGGTACGGATATCTGCGGTTGCTTCGTGATTGGCGATCCCACGGGTCCCGTTCATCGGGGCGAAATTCAGGTGCCGGCACTGGGTATGGACGTAGCTGTTTTCGATGACCTTGGAAATCGGCTATCCGAAGGGAAGCAGGGTGAGTTGGTGTGTTGTAACGCTTTCCCCTCTATGCCTCTCGAATTCTGGGACGACCCGGAAGGCATCAAATATCATGACGCTTATTTTGCTCGATTCCCTGGTGTGTGGCACCACGGTGACTTCGCTGAGTGGAGTTCTGACGGCGGAATGATCATTTCGGGGAGATCGGACGCAACTTTGAATCCGGGTGGAGTGCGGATTGGAACGGCCGAAATTTATCGCCAGGTGGATCTGATTGATGAGGTGCTTGAAAGCATCGTGATAGGCCAACAAATCGAATCAGACACGCGAGTGGTTCTTTTCGTTCGACTTCGCGAAGGCCTAGACCTGGACGACGAATTGACTCAGCGCATACGTGCTCAGATTCGTTTGGGAGCGTCTCCACGCCATGTTCCAGCGGTAGTTGCTCAAGTACCCAGCATTCCGCGAACTCGTAGTGGGAAGCTCGTCGAGTTAGCGGTTCGCGACGCTGTTCACGGTCGTTTGGTCACCAACGTCGAAGCTATCGATGATCCCGAGGCGCTGAACTATTTTCGTGATCATCCAGCGTTGGCCTGAGGGTCTAAATCTTATGACTCGCTTCCGAGTCAGGTCTAAGGCGGTTGCTTCGGTGTTAGCTCAGCGCTGATTTTACGATCGCTGCGACTTCTTCGGGCTGGTCGAACTCCGCCTGATGTCCTGCTTGTTCCACAAGGTGCGTGCTCACGACATTGGGAAGTATCTGCGCCCACTTGTCTAAATATGAGGGTGGGATGATTTCATCCATGGCGCCGTGCACCAACGTGACGGAATTTTTTACTAGGTGAATTCGTTCGCTGATACCGAACTCAGGTATCGGCCAAATAAGTTGGGCCGAAGCTGTTCGGGTGAGATACCGGTCGACGCCGTGTTCCACGAGTAAATCGGCCGGCATGTCTTCTGCGTCGTCAAAGAAACTGGCTGATGCTGCAGGATCAGCTGTCAACATTCTGCGTTGATTGGTCAAAGTGGTCGCGAAAGGGTCTGCGACCGGGTCCTCTGGGTCCCACAATCCGTAGGGAGCAATCAGCACCATTGCGTCGAAGGCCTCGGGTCGAATCGCGGCAAGTTCCAGCGCCACCATTGCGCCAACGCTTGACGCGACAATGGGCGTTCCAGTCACACCGGCGACGTCAATGAGTTCGCTTGCGGCGACAACCCAATCGTGGAGATTTCTGAGGCCCTTTGTTTCACTTGAACCGGTGAAACCGGGAAGACTCGGCGCGACTACCCGCCAGCCGCTATTTGCCAATGCCCTAAGAAACGCGTGTTCGCCGGGATTACCAAGCATCCCATGTAAATAAGTAATCGGAACGCCTTCACCGCGTGACACAAGGGCGACGTGGCCTTCTCGAAATGGCAGCGTCTCAGTCGCATAGCCAGTCAACTGACTGGAACCTCAGGCACATCTCTGCGAGCAGGTTGATCGAGTGGTTGAGGCCACCACAGATCTTCGAACTCGTCCTCGAAAATGCCGCTGACTTCGGGCATTACTTTGGTGGCGTACATTTCGGTGTTGTAGCGCACCAGGTCCTTGTGCATGTTGCCGAAGTGACAAAAGGTCATGAGGTGTCCGATGTGCATGGTGGTGGCTAGTTCATGGACCTGTTCTGCGACCTGAGTGGGATCCCCCAAGATCACGTAGCCCTTCTCAACCATTTCTTCGAAGCTCAGTCCTTTAGGGAATCCACCTCCCCCTGCCGATTTTCTTGATTCGGAGCGCGCCGTCGCCTCTCTGGCGGCGCGTTCAACCATTCCTTCGACCCCTGCTCGAACTGTGTTCGGAGTCTTGTATCCAGGTGGGTCAGCGAAGCCAGCGTAAACATGCAAACAGGTGTTGAAGAAGTACTCGGCCGGTTCGCGATAAAGATCCCATGCTTCTTTTTCAGTGTCGGCGACCGCAATGAATTGAGCAAAGCCCCCTTGAAAAGGATTCGCTTCTTTCCCTGTCTCTTGGACCTTCTTCCAGAAACCCTGCATGGTTTTCAGGCCTGCTTTGTATCCGAAATAGCTGAGGTAGCAGTACACG
Source organism: Candidatus Neomicrothrix sp. UBA4542 (assembly GCA_002388005.1). Taxonomy (GTDB): domain Bacteria; phylum Actinomycetota; class Acidimicrobiia; order Acidimicrobiales; family Poriferisodalaceae; genus UBA2110. The sequence goes on along the minus strand of DGLO01000031.1, from coordinate 22,121 downwards.
AGGTCTTGCTGAGCGCACCAGTCCCACGTATCCACCGAGCCGCCTCCGGGGATCCATATCGGGGGATGGGGCTGTTGGACGGGACGAGGCCAAACGTTGACATAACGAAGTTTGTTGTACTTACCGTTGAAGGAAAAGACTTCGTCTCGCGTCCACGCTTGACGAATGAGGTCTACGCCTTCGTGGTACCGCTCTCGGAGGGTCGCCGGATTCTGCCCATAGGCGAAGATGGTGTCCATTGGCGAGCCAACCGGAAATCCGGCAACCATGCGTCCTCCGGTGATGCCGTCCAGCATCGCGATTTCCTCAGCGACTCGCAGGGGAGGGTTATAAAGCGCAACTGAGTCTCCGAGCACAATGATGTTCGTTTCGGGACAATTTCTGCTGAGGGCAGCAGCGATAATGTTGGGGCTCGGCATCAGCCCGTAACCGTTGGAATGATGTTCGTTGACGCCGACGGCGTCAAACCCGCAACCAGCCGCGAACTCAAGTTCATCCAGGTATTCGTTGTAAGTGCGATTGCCCACTTCGGGGTCGTAAAGAGCAGGGTCGATGTCAACCCACACGGATCGGTGCTCCTCGGGGAAGTCGGGCGGCAGTTCCGGATACGGCATGAGGTGAAAGAAAATGCTTTTCACAGTGGCTCCCACAGGTAGCGGCTTCTGATGCAAATGTAGCCTTGATGGGACTTTCTTAGCTGTTTCCCCGTAGGGATGGCATTCTGATCAGGTGCCAAATATCTCATTGACCCAAAGTCTCGATGGGGCTTTACGGTGATCGTTGAGTCCAGCCATCAAAGACGTGGCGTACCTGCTGCTGCCATAGCGATGGTGGGGTGGGCAGCGTCGGGGGTCATTGCTAAAGGCATCTCCGAGTTAGGCGCCATGGCAGTTGTCTTTTGGCGGATGTGGATCTACGCGGCGATCGTTCTTCTTTTCTTAAAGATGAGAGGGACTCCACTGCGAAGAGAGTCGCTTCGTGTTTCGTGGCGCGGCGGCATTTCACTCGGTGCTGACATCATGCTTTTCTTCACGGCGTTGCGGCTAACGACCGTCGCTAATGCAACCGTTATCGGCTCATGTCAACCGCTGATAATGCTGCTAATAGCAGGGCGCATCTTCGGAGAGCGTCCTAGGCGTCAAGACTGGGGGATGGCGGCTGTCGCAATCATTGGAGTCGGTCTCGTCATGTTTGGGTCGACGGGTATTCCCGGTTGGAGTCCGCGGGGTGACCTCTTGTCGGTGGCAACAGTCGTAGCCTGGACCGCATACTTCGTTTTCTCGAAGCTGAGTAGCCGCCACATCGAGTCGTCGCAATACACCGGGGCAACGGCGTTGATTTGTGCCCTGTTCGCGACTCCGTTTGCGCTGGCTTCCGGTCAGGTCTTCGATATGCCTTCGGCAAACGCTTGGATGTGGCTCGTCGTTCTATCGGTGGGACCCGGTTTTGCTTCTCACATGTTGATGAATTGGGCCTTAGGTCAGATACCTGCCTGGCTTGGGTCAACGCTGACTCTAGGTATCCCTGTTACGGCAACAATCATGGCCTGGGTTTTTCTCGGCGAGGAGGTAGCTGCCATTCAGTTTCTGGGTATGGCAGTGGTGCTCCTCGCTCTCGGGGTCATTGTGCTTGGCCAGTCCAAGTCGACGCAAAGCGACATCAGCTAGTTTCATCGACCCTTCCACTCTGGTTGACGCTTCTCAGCGAAGGCTTTAGGTCCTTCGCGGGCATCCTCGCTATCCATCATTGCTCTGACGGCGGGATAGTCGGCATAGAAGGCGTCGCCTAATGGAAGATTCAGGCCTCGCATTGACGACTGTTTGGTGGCCCTGATTGACATAGGAGCACCTCGCATGATGTCGTCAATAAGTAGATCTAGAGCGCTGTCGAGCTCCGCGTAGGGCACTACCTCATTGATTATCCCTATCTCGTGTGCCCGTTGCGCTGTCATCGATTTTCCAGTCAAGAGATACTCCATGGCCAGCTTCAGTGGGATTTGCCGCGGCAGACGGTGAACTCCCCCGCCCCCCGCGTAAATGCCGCGCCGCGGTTCGGGGAGCCCAAATTCAACATGTTCAGCAGCTATCACCAGATCGCACGCCATAGCGACTTCGAACCCACCGCCGAGTGCAATCCCATTCACACGCGCTATCAAAGGTTTGGGGTAGTCAAACCGTTCGATCAGTTTCGTTACTTCGCTCATTAGCTGCGAATCGGCACGTCTATCCTCCTCAGAAGCATGCTGAATCTGTGACAAGTACTTGAGGTCCCGCCCAGCGCAGAACGCTTTATCTCCAATCCCGGTGACCACGACAATCCAAACATCTTCATCTTCAGCCGCATGATCAAGTAGATCGCTCCACTCTTTATGGGCGGGGGTGTTGATCGCGTTTCGGACTTCGGGCCGATTGATTGTTATGCGGACGACATGAGGTCGAGTCATCTCGTAAAGGAAATAATTAGGGGTCCAATCAAGTTGCTGCATGAGTTGATCGTAGGCAGCTATGCAACGTGTAGGTCGGACGTGCTGGACTGTAAGTATGGATTACGAACCTCAGGTAACAAGTCAGACATTTGAAGGTAGCGAGAATGATTGAGGAACACCTCCTCATCAACACCGGCGAGGGGGAGATGGCGACCTTCCTTGTTCGCCCTGAATCGGATGGAGTTCTGCCGGTCATCTTGTTTCTGATGGATGCACCAGGGAAGCGAGAAGAGCTTCATGATATGGCGCGACGAATTGCGGCAACCGGCTACTACGTCATGTTGCCCAACCTTTACTACAGAGACGTTCCCTCTTTCACCATTCATCGAGAAGATCCAGCAAGCGCCAAATACATGGCGAAATTAATGGGAAACGTTTCAAACGCAATGGTTGCCCGCGATGCTCTCGCGCTACTCACCCATGCTGCCGCAGACCCCTCCGCCAATGAAACGCTCGTGGGCGCGACGGGTTACTGCATGAGCGGACCTTTCGCATTATGGCTGGCCGCTGAATTCCCAGAAGTCGTGAGGGCCGCTGCATCAATTCATGGCGTTCGATTAGCAACAGACGCTGACGATTCGCCCCATAGAAGAACCGTCGACATCGGGGGCGAGGTACTCCTCCTGGCAGCAGAGTTCGATGACTGGGTTGATCGACCTCACTTCGATCGCATCGTGAGCGCTTTGGAGGCGGCTGACGTACAACATCACGCCGAATGGATAGACGGCGTTCATCACGGATTCGTGTTTCCACAGCGACCGAACTACGACAAACCGGCCGCCGAACGTCATTGGGAATTACTTCATTCGATGTTTGACCGGACCCTAAGGTCACCCTCATGACAGTTGTGCCCGCATCATGTAGTCGCCAAGCGGTAGCTGATCCACCCGAAGTGTCGGCCGCTAACCCGGTCCACGATGAGAGCGCCACTGGATACGGTTACGCGGGGGGGATTGTCGCCGGGATTCACACCTACGGCTGGATGGTCCCAGCCATCCTCGATTCCCTAGGCGAACGTTGGCTCTCGCACGGCTGGTCTGAATTTCGACTTCCTCGACCCGTCTACGCGCAAGACGAGCTACTGACCGAAGTACACCCATCTCCTGACGATCCAAGCATTGGCCTCATAACTCAAACTGTCGTCTCTGACGGACGCGTAACTATTGAGGGAAAAGTTGGTCTCGGCGACGCGCCTTGGAGAAACGACTTCCACTTACCTGAGCAACGCTCACCTGTACCGGAAGCCGATCACCGCCCATTTCTTGGCCTAGATGAAATTCCCAGTGACCTTGATTACCCCGCCATGTCGGTTTCTTTTGATGCAGGTGACGCTAGAACTTGGATGACTGAGAGAATCCACGACGACGACCCCCTTTGGATCACCGGAGACGCCCCGGCGGCCCATCCATCCTGGGTACTGGGCCAAATGACCCCCTTGATCCGGCATTCCTACAGGATGCCGGCGGGCGTTCATGCTTCGGGCCGAGTACAGCATTTGAGTCCGTTCAAAGCCAGCGGACCTGTGACTGTAGCTGGCCGTTGGGGCGAAGTGGCGCACAGAAAAGGCAAACCGTGGTCTACCAGCGACGCTGTATTTATCGATTCGGAGGGCACCGAAGTTGCTCTTGTTAGGCAGGTCGCGGTGATTCTTCCACCCCTTCCTCGAGACTGAGTAAGAACAGCAACGTCAACATGTTGTAGAACGGGCATGCCTAATCGTCTCTCGAGGGGGATTCGAAATGCCCGTGGAAAAGCTCCTTATTGCGAATCGCGGTGAGATAGCTATACGAATAGCGCGAGCAGCAGGAGAATTAGATGTCGCCACCGTTGCAGTTCACAGCCAAGACGACAGTTCGTCTTTACATACTCGGGTAACGAACGAGTCAATAGATCTAGATGATCGCGGAGTCGCCGCTTATCTCAACATCGATCGGCTCGTTAAGGCAGCAGTTTCCACGGGGTGTGATGCAGTTCATCCCGGATACGGCTTTTTAGCAGAGAACGCTGACTTCGCTCGCGCTCTAGAAACCGCCGGGCTTATTTTCGTTGGACCATCTTCTGAACAGCTCTCTCTGTTCGGAGACAAACTTTCTGCTCGAATGCTGGCTGCAGAACTCGATGTGCCACTAGTGCCAGCAACCGAGGGAGCGGCGACACTCGAAGAAGCCGAAGCGTTTCTTGGTGAACACGGCGCAATCATGATTAAAGCCGTCGCAGGCGGCGGTGGTCGAGGCATGCGAGCAGCGCGACAAGGCGATGATCTGTCCGCTGTGTTCGAACGATGTCAAAGCGAAGCCGAAATGGCCTTTGGCAACGGTGACGTCTACGTTGAGCGACTCATAGAACGCGCGCGTCATGTCGAAGTGCAAATCATTGGTGACGGCACGTCGGTAGTTCATTTAGGTGAGCGGGAATGCACTCTGCAGCGTCAGAATCAAAAGATTATTGAAGTAGCTCCATCCCCGTCTATCGACGCTGAGGTACGAGACTTGTTGACGGACTCTGCAGTTCGTATGGCCTCGCATGCGAACTATCGGGGGTTAGGTACGTGGGAGTTCCTCGTTGATGCCGAGAATCCGTCGGTGGTCGCGTTTATCGAGACCAACGCTCGCCTACAGGTCGAGCACACAGTGACTGAAGAGACCACCGGAGTGGACCTTGTCAAGAATCAAATTCTCTTGGCGGGAGGAGCTTCACTATTTGACCTCGGCCTCGTTCAAGATGACTTGCCCGCTTCGAGGGGATATGCGATTCAGTGTCGGGTAAATACCGAAACAATGACCGAGGACGGCTTGGCTAGACCAACTGGGGGCACCCTCACCGCGTTTGAGACTCCAAGTGGTCCCGGAATTCGGACCGATACCTACGGCTATCGAGGCTATGCGACTAACCCCAGCTTCGATTCTCTCCTCGCGAAAGTGATCGGACACTCTCCTTCCTCCAATTATCTCGACGCCATTAAACGGGTGAAGCGAGCTCTTGGCGAGTTCCGAATCGAAGGTGTTCTCACCAACATCCCTTACCTTTTGGCGTTGTTGGACAGGCCCGAAGTCCAATCAAATGATGTCACCACTAGTTTCATCGTTGAACATGGCGCTGAGCTGGTTCAGGCCGCCGAGACGATCGAATTCAACTATGCCTCCCGCTCTAATTCGGATCCTTCAGGACCGTCGTTAGCGGGAGTGAAGGTAAGTGACGATCCTCTTGCTGTCCTAGAACACGGTTCAATTGACGGCCGGGAATCAGCTCCTATTTCTGATCTTGGCGACCAGCCACCGGTGACGGGTCCGGACGGCAGTCGGCCAGTTGAGGCCCCTCTGCAGGGCACGATCATTTCCATCGACGTGTCTCCGGGCGACCAAGTCGCAGAGGGGCACCCGGTGGCCGTGATGGAAGCGATGAAGATGGAACACGTCATCACCTCAAACGTGACTGGCATTGTTCGCGCTTTGGGCGTCACGCAGGGCGACATCGTGTACGAGGGTCACCCATTGTTGTTCATAGAAGAGGTCGATCTGACCATCGAAACCGGTGAGGACGAAGCAGCCGTTGACCTCGACGTGATTCGTCCTGACCTACAAGAAGTCTTCGATCGTCATTACAAAGGAATGGACGAAGCAAAACCCTCAGCAGTGTCAAAACGACATGACCGGGGTCATCGAACTGCTCGCGAAAATTTGTCGCGTCTCGTTGATGACAACACCTTCATTGAGTACGGACCGCTAATGGTCGCTGCGCAACGCAGACGGAGAAGTCTCGACGACTTGATCGACAACACTCAAGGCGATGGCATGGTCGCTGGCATCGGAAGCGTCAATGGTGACCTCTTCGATCAAGACGTCTCCCAAACCATGGTCATGTCGTATGACTACATGGTCTTAGCCGGAACCCAGGGACTTCAGAACCATAGGAAGAAAGACCGACTCTTCGAAATCGCCGAACACAACAAGCTGCCAACAGTGCTGCTAGCTGAGGGCGGCGGCGGTCGGCCAGGTGACACTGACACCCAGGGTGGCGCCGGCTTGGATTGTTGGGCGTTTACCTTCTTCGCCAAACTTTCCGGTCTGGTCCCTCTCGTCGGTATCACTAACGGCCGATGTTTCGCGGGCAACGCCGTCCTACTGGGATGTTGTGACGTGATCATCGCAACGAAGGGATCCAACATCGGCATCGGCGGCCCAGCGATGATCGAAGGTGGCGGCCTGGGGGTGTTTCGGCCCGAGGAAGTCGGACCTGTCGATGTTCAGTACCCCAACGGAGTAATCGACATTCTCGTCGAAGACGAAGATGAGGCGATGGACGTCGCTAAGAAATACCTGTCGTATTTTCAGGGTTCGATCAAATCATGGGAGGCGCCTGATCAACGCTTGCTGCGTCACGTTGTTCCCGAGAACCGTTTGCGTGCCTATGACGTTCGTGAGGTGATCGAAACGATGTGCGATGTCGACTCGGTCCTAGAAATCCGTAAAGGCTGGGGACCGGGGTGTGTTACATCGCTCGCGCGAATCGAGGGCCGCCCTGTAGGCATCATTGCGAATAACAACCATCATTTGGGTGGAGCAATTGATGCAGACGTTGGCGATAAGGGCAGCCGGTTCATGCAGTTGTGCGATGCCCATGACATCCCACTTCTGTTTCTCTGTGACACCCCTGGCATCATGGTCGGCCCGCAAGCTGAATACGAGGCAACAGTCCGTCACGCCAGCCGAATGTTCGTGACGTCAGCGAGCGTCACCGTTCCTTTCATGACCGTCGTTTTGCGTAAGGGTTACGGATTGGGAGCTCAAGCAATGGCTGGTGGAAGTTTCAAAGCACCGGTGTTTTGTGTGTCGTGGCCGACTGGCGAGTTCGGCGGCATGGGGCTCGAAGGCTTTGTAAAGCTCGGGTACCGCAAAGAGCTCGAAGCCATAGATGACCCCGGAGAGCGCATTGCCTATTACGAACAGATGGTGGCCAAGCTGTATGAGAACGGCAAGGCGGTCAGCACAGCGACTTTCTTCGAGTTGGACGATGTTATTGATCCGGCAGAGACTCGTACGTGGGTGTCGATGGCGTTACGGTCGGCCCCAAAAACGGCGCCGAGGGAGGGCAAGAAACGCCCGATGATTGATACCTGGTAGCTGCTCGTTCGCCCAGCCAGCGACATGGGCGAATCATTGGCGTTATTCCAGAAGTTCGGCCACCGCGAGTTCTGCTATCTGGTCGGGGTCGTAGCCGGCGCATTCCATCAGAACCTCAAAGGTATGCTCACCGAAAATCGGACCGGCATGGGTGACCTGAGCCGGGGTGCGCGACATGTGAAAGCGGGTTCCGTCAACAAAGAAAGGTTCGTGGCTTGCATGGGCGACTTCGACGAAACAACCGCGATGGGTCATTTGTTCGTCGGCAACTAGTTCAGGCGAGTTTTGGACAATGTGGGCTGCTACCCCAAGAGTTTGGAGTCTCTCCATGAGGTCAACGCCTTCTTGTTCGACAGTCCACGTGGCAATGGCCGAGTCGAGTTCGTCGTGTTGAGCGTGTCGCTCATCGGCGGTGAGGTCTGCGAGATCACCGCGGTTCATCTCCTGTGCCAAAGACTGCCATTGGTCGTCGTCTTTGCATGAGATCGCTATCCAGTTGTCGTTGCCGCTTGTGGGGTATCCGCCCTGCGGGGCAAAAACAATGTCCCGGTTACCGGCTCGTTCCCAAACGTTTCCGTTGACCGAATATTCGAGAAGCGCTGGCGTCATTAGATGCAAGGCTGCTTCGGCCTGAGAGAGGTCTATGTATTGGCCCTGACCGGTTCGTCTCTTGTGTTCAAGTGCTCCCATAACGGATGCGACAAGCCAACGAGGCGACGTGTAGTCGGTGTACGCGCTGTAAGGGCCGGTTGGTGCCCGATCTGTCCAACCAACCGGGTAAAAGAAGCCTGATATTGCTGCGGCCATCGTCCCGAAACCAGCCAACATTGCTAACGGACCTGTCTGACCCATAAGACAGCTTGAAGCCATAATGATGTCGGGCCTCCGCTTCTGGATCTGTTGATAGTCGATATCCCAAGCGGTCATTGCCTTGGGAGAGAACGATTCCAGCACCACATCAGCCCAGTCGATGAGATCCCATATGACGTCAATGGCTCCTGGTTTCGCCATATCGAGGGTGAGCCCTCGCTTTCCGGCGTTCATGTTGTGATAAATCCCTGACTTGTCAGGGTCGGCAACATCAGCGGGAAATGGCGAGATGCTTCTGACGGCATCAAGTTTGTTCGCCGATTCCACTCGCACGATCTCCGCGCCGTAGTCGGCCAACACTCGTGAAGCAGCGGGCCCTGCCATGGCCCACATCAAATCCAAAACTTTTACCCCTTCAAGTGGAAGCGTTGTCGAGGCGACCGGCTCGCTTACGGCGACATCAGCGCCGCGGTCGGGCTCATTGAGCACCTGCACGGTGTGTTCGCCTAGACGCGGGGCTTCAGCCAGTACCTTCAACGGAGTTTCAGCGAACTTAGCGAAGGCTCCTGGGTAATCGACCATGGAGCCGTCGCTGTGTTCGACCGTCTCCCAATAGCCACGAAAGTCGAGTTGTTCGCTGTTGACAACCTCTTCGGTCGTAGTCACCGGAGTGATTAGGACGCGACGTTTCATCGCCGCCTCCAAAAGCTCGGCTTTGGTCTTAGTAACAAAGAATTCGGTGAGGATGTCTTTAACTCGTTGGTACTCCTCCTTCGATTCTCGGCCGTCGAGGAGCATCAGCGCATATTCGACCCAATCTTTGTCTCGGGTGGCCTCGTCACAGAAACCTTCCTCATATACCCAAGCCATAAGGTTCCGTGTGAAGGGCGCGAAGGCCGGGCCAAACAAGAAGCTGACCGACGCATAGCCGTCTAAACACGGCCACATGATTTGGATGCGGATCCCTCCAAGTTCGACTCCACCAGCAAGCCTGGTGGGCGGTGTTGCTCCCAATGGGGTCGCTAAAGAGTTCGACTGGGTGCATTGGTTCATTGAGTGCTGGGCTGATACATCAATGTGCTGTCCCAGTCCAGATGTCGACTGTCGCTCAAATAGAGCTATCAGTGCCGCACCGGCTGCCTCCGACGCGGCGTTACCGAACGCTTGGGGCAGGGTACCTCCGGCTCGCAGCGGAGACCGGTCGTCGTCCCCGGTCAACACCATGTTTCCAGCGGCTGCCTGAAGCGTAAGGTCACTGTGTTCCCAGTTCGCTTTGGGGCCGTCGCCGCCAAACGCGGTAATGGAAACGTCAATCATATGGGGATTGAGTTCAGCAATCTCTGAAGGTGTAAGCCCCAGTGACGCCATGACTCCTGGATCAAACGAGTCGAACATGACGTCCGCCCCAGCTATGAGACGTCGAAGTTCGCTAATCCCGTCAGGTGTGTCTAAATCCAAGACAACGCTTTTCTTGCCGCGGTTATAGGCCCAGTGATGGAGTGAGTGCTCACCGTCGTCGATTCCTTCGGCAAATGGTGCAAGTTGACGGGCATGCGAGCCTGAAGGCGGTTCAATAGCGATGACCTCCGCGCCCATTTGCGCAAGGATGAAAGCCGCGAGATGCCCTCGTTCGTCAGTTAAATCAAGAACTCGGTATTCGCTGAGCACTATTTGCCCCCTTTGAACGCCTACTAGCTACTTGGGACGATAGCCCCACCTTAGGTACCGACCTGACTACGGTGCTCATATGTCCTTACCTCCGCACCGCGTGGCCTATCTACCTATGGTCGACCGACCAAAGATCAGTTGGCCGAACGGGGCTCAGGTCGCATTGTGGGTCGCACCGAACGTCGAACACTACGAATACCTACCACCGCGCGACCCGCGTCGTAATCCCTGGCCTCGATCTCCTCACCCCGACGTACAGGGCTACTCGCATCGCGACTACGGCAACCGAGTTGGGTTCTGGCGAATGCTGGAAGTTCTCGATCAGTACGACGTCCGCTGCACTGCATCCACAAACCTCGCAGTGTTTGACCATTATCCCGACATCGGCAAATCGATGGCTGACCGCGGTTGGGAGATCATGAGTCACGGCATTTACAACACGCGCTACCTGTCTTCGATGAGCGAACGCGATGAACGCGAGTTTTATCAGGACTGCATCGACACACTGCATCGCCACACAGGACAGAAGCTTCGCGGCATGCTCGGGCCTGCTGTCTCCAACAACGTCCGAACACCGGACCTCATGGCAGAAGCGGGGCTCACATATCACGCTGATTGGCTGCACGACGACCAGCCAATCCCGATCAAGGTTGAGACTGGTTGTTTAGTTTCGGTGCCGTACAGCATCGAGTTAAACGATGTGCCAGTGTTCCTTCATCATCACGACACTGCCGATTTTGTCGAAATGGTAAAAGCCCAATTCGACACCCTGTACGCAGAAGGAGCCGAGTCAGGGCAGGTGATGGCGTTAGCACTTCACCCCTACCTCATGGGTATGCCTCATCGCGTCGATGCCCTGGACGAGATGTTGGATTACCTACTTGGTCACGAACTGGTGTGGCAAACAACCGCTGCGGAGATCGCCGATCATTTCATCGAACACCACTACAACGATTTTGTTGCACATGCAGCCTCCATACAGGGGGACGATTGATGCCCGCTGATCGCTCCCCGGGTATGGACCACCCTCATTACCGGTATTCGCCAATTCCAACCAGACCGAAATTGATTTGGCCGGGCGAGGAACCTTTAGCTGTGGGGGCTTTGGTGCTGCTGGAACATTATGAATGGGATCCGCCGCCGGACGCTTACAGCCTCAGAAATGCCAGTGGCGGACTCATCAAATTACCTGCTCCCGATTACGTTCAATTGACTCACCGAGAGTATGGACATCGAGTAGGTATTTTTCGATTATTGGACACCCTCGAACGCCACGGAGTCCCGGTGACGGTTGCAGTCGATGCCCTCACAGCTACCAACTACCCATGGCTCATGAAACACATCGCCGAACGCAACTGCGAAGTGGTAGGGCACGGCTTTTCAGCCAGCCGACTTATCACATCGAAAATGGAC
>DGLO01000031.1:0-10251 GCA_002388005.1 Candidatus Neomicrothrix sp. UBA4542 | reverse complement strand
CCACCGGGATTCGCCCCGCTGGATGGTTTTCACCTGAGGGCGTCGAGTCGAGTCGAACACCTCAACTATTAGCGTCAGCTGGAATTAAGTATGTGTGCGATTGGCCGAACGATGAGCAGCCGTACACCATGACAACGACCAGCGGCAATCTGACCTCTCTTCCTCTGTTTTTGGAGATTGATGATGAATTTGCTCTGTGGCATCGACGCGCCAGTCTCTCTAGCTGGGAAAACATGATCGTTTCGGCCGCTTATCGTCTGCATAGAGACGGCCTTCATTCGGCTCGTCACATGATGTTTACGTTGAGGCCTTGGCTCACTGGACAGCCATTTCGTATTCGCGCACTCGATCGGGCATTGACTCAGATAATGCGTTTGGATGGACTATGGCCGGTTACCGGAGGCGACCTCGTCGCCGCCTTCAACAGCGTTGACCGGTGAGTTACCGCCGCCAAGCACCAGGTGGAGGTTCCGACAATCCGAGATGATCACGCAATGTGTTCCCCGAGTATTCAGTTCGGAAAAGACCTCGGCGTTGAAGTTCTGGAACCACAAGTTCAACAAAGTCCTCGAAAGCTCCCGGCATGTGCGTACCGGCTATCACGAAACCGTCGCATGCAGGAGTCGTAAACCATTCCTCGAAATAATCTGCTAATTCGCTAGGACCACCCACTACTGGGTGAGCCAGTCGTCCCCGTCCAGAGATCCTCACAAAGTCGCGGAGGGTCGGATTTTCTTTACCGGTTGCTTCGAGGACTTGGTTTCGAATTCCTTGAATTCCTGTCATGGCGTCGATGTCTTCAGGGGCAAGAGGTTCGTCAAGTTCTCTGTTGGAGAAGTCGAAATTTAGTCCCTCTGAGAGTAGTGAGAGGTCGTCGACGAGGTTCGGTAGGAGGTCGTAAGCCGCCTGTCTATCCTCGGCCTCGGAGAGGGTGCGGCCAACTACCGGGAACGTCAAATTCGCTATTTTCACCTGGTCGGGGTCCCGGCCCGCGGCGACGACAGCTGCTTTTACTGCCTCATAGTTTTCGGTGGCTCGAGGCAGGCTGGGGTTCGCCATGAACAGAAGCTCACCCCAACGAGCAGCGAACTCTACGCCCCTGCCGCTTTGACCCGCCTGGATGATTACTGGGTGTCCTTGGGGCGTGCGCGGCACCGTGAAGGGTCCGCGTGAACGGTAGTGCTCCCCTTTGTGGTCGAGTCGGTGCACTTTGTCTCCGTGGGCATATAAGCCAGACGCTCGGTCGGCGATGATCGCGTCGCCTTCCCAGGTATCCCAGTGGCCGTGAACGACCTCCATAAATTCGTCAGCTCGGTCGTAACGTTCGTCATGGGGAGGGGCTTCAAGTAGTCCCATGTTGCGCGCCTCGTTGTCGTTGACCGAAGTCACGACGTTCCAAGCAGCTCTGCCTCCGGTCATGTGGTCAAGAGTGGAGAACACTCGAGCGACATGGAATGGTGGAAAATACGTCGTCGAATAGGTCGCACCCAATCCGAGCTTCGTAGTGGCCATCCCCATAGTTGTCAAAACTGTGACCGGGTCAAGCTTCAGGCATCGGATGCCGTGTTCCACGGTGTGAACGTGGTCGCCGCCATACATGTCCGGCATGGCGAGCCGATCATCAAAAAAACCGAGGTCGAACAGACCGTTCTCAAGGACCTGGGCGACATGTCGATAAAAATCGACATTGGTGACGTCGTGGCGGGCGTCTGGATGGCGCCACGCCGCAGGGATAGTTGTGCAGTTTTGTGCCTGAAGAAACCCGACCAGGGAGATCTGCCTCGTTGAGTTCACGACAATCGAGACTTGACCAAGTCGGCGACAACTCGTCCTTCCGCCCGACCGGCAACTTCTCCGTTGACTGCCTTCATGGCCTCACCCATATCTGCCATCGTCGAGTAGCCGCCTTCCGCCATTACACGTTCAACGATCTCCACCAACGCGTTCCCCGATAGTTGTTGCGGGAGGTACTGCTCCAGAACTGATAGTTCAGCTCGTTCGTCGGCTGCTTTTTCCGCTCGATCGCCCTGTTCGAACGCTTCTGCTGCTTCAACCCTCCGTTTTGCTTGAGCAGCGATTACTTTCTGAATCTGTTGGTCGTCGAGGGTGGCCGCCGCAGATCCGGCTACCTCGGCTTCCTGAACAGCAGCGACAACTGATCTCAGGGTTGAAACCGTGAGCTTGTCCTTAGCTTTCATCGCCTCCGTCAGGTCGGCTCGGATGTCGTCTAACAGGCCCATGTGCCCGTGGGGTGTCGTTCCACGTCGTCACTGGGGACAGTATCGGGATGGTGATTGAGTGCTAATTCCGAGGAGGGGTCGCCTGCGATTCTGGTGTGCCACATGCGCCGTGGTTCTGTCATGTCGAAGGGGGTGCCGCGATGTTGTAGCCGTCGGTTGTCCCAGAGAACGGCGTCTCCTACGTCCCATTGGTGATGATATGTGCGGGGCGGTTGACACGCCCAGTCGTTGAGATCGTCCAGAAGTGATTCGGACTCAGCGGGGTCCATACCCACGATGTCGTGGGCATGGCGACCGATCAAGAGACTTGGTCGCCCAGTAATTGGGTGAGTTTTTATGAGAGGTCGCAGCGAAACCTCCATGTCGTGATAGCCGTAGAGGTTGTACGTGCCGTCTTCGTTTTGTTCGTCTGGCAAATTGCCCGCTCGACCTTGGCTGTAATACAGCGAGTGGTATGCCTCGAGGTCCGCTATTCGCTCTCGCGTTTTCGAATCGAGTTCTTCATATGCGGATCGCATGTCGGCCCAGCCTGTAGCCGCACCTGAGCTTGGAACGATCTCGGCGGAGAACACGGCGCCCTTTGCCTGCACGGGCATATAAGTGCTGTCGATATGCCAGCCTTCGTTACCGCGTAACGATTTAACGACTTCGTCGTCGTTTTGGTGGTGCACTTTGCCGTCTTTGCCAATGTTTGAGAGGGCGGCGCGCGAGAACTCTAAATCGCCGAATCGGCGAGCAAACGCGTCTTGGCCTTCGGCGCTCAAAAACGCGCCGGGGAAAACGAGTAACGCCCTTTCGATCCATAGGTCGTATAACTCGCGCCACTCGGCGTCGTCAATTGTTTCTAGATCGATGTCTGTGACTACCGAACCAAAAGTCGCTTCTGTGAGGTGCTCCACTTTCATTGTTGCAATGGGTCCTTCTTGGTGACGATGTCTCAAGCGTAGCGAGCCTGTAAGGAGCTGCGCTGTACGCGAGACTGCACCCGTGACTGACGGCGTTACTTTCGATCTCTCGCTGCGGCGGCGCTTGCAGGCAAACCTGGATCAGCACCGAGTGCGCGAGCACCTTGATAAGGGCTTAACCCAGGCTGCTGTTTGTGTAGTCGTTCTTGACAGCGACCCCGTTGTTCACGGCGGTGATCCTTTGGCGAGTGACGAGTCGGCGTCAAATCGTAAGCGCCTGCTGGCCGACATTCCCGAACCGCCGACTGGTTTCGAGTTGACCGGAAGTGTCGAAGGAACAGCTGGTGGTGCCGCTGTATTGCTTACGCGGCGAGGATCGAGACTTAAGGATCATCCGGGCCAATGGGCTCTTCCCGGCGGCCGGGTGGACTCGGGAGAAACTCCCGTTCAGGCGGCCATGCGTGAGGCGTCTGAAGAAGTCGGTCTAGATCTAACTTCGGAGAATCTCCTTGGTCGTTTAGATGATTACCCAACTCGTTCCGGCTATGTAATCAGCCCCTTCGTGTTTTGGGTTGATGGGGACACCGAACCTGTGGCGAATCCCGCGGAGGTGGCATCTATTCATCGAATTTCGATTCGCGAATTAACTCGATCTGACTCGCCTCGTTTCGTGAAGATTCCGGAAAGTGATCGTCCAGTCGTTCAATTACCGGTCGGTGGGGATTTGATTCACGCTCCCACCGGGGCTGTTCTGTACCAGTTCCGAGCAGTCGCGTTCGACGGGGACGGTGTTCGCGTTGACGAGTTGGAACAACCTGTTTTTGCGTGGCGCTGAAATTAGGTGTCGAAAACTTAGTCAGCCGTGAACCGACATCGACGAATCTGGATTGATCGTTCGGGTACGGCGGAAATTTCCCATGTCGATGTTCAAGCCCGTGTGAGGGCCGGTGACCGACACTGGGTCTGAATCGTGATCGTGTCCACTTTCGACCGCATCTATGAGTTCAGACATGCAATATCCAGCGATCGCGGCATTTTTGAACTGGTTGCCGCTGGTTCCTATCGCTACATAGAACCCGTCGATACATGTTCGGTCGTATATCGGTATCCAGTCATCAGAAACGTCATAGACCCCAACAATTCCGCGTTTTTGGTGGGGAATGCCGACGGTGGGTAGCCGGCGGTTGAGTCTCAAAACCTGCGCCTCCCATTGATCGAGGTCTATCTGCCCTTGATGATCAGGGTCCACCCAGTGCAGCGGATCGCAATCTGGCTCAGTGCTCCCTACCAGAATGTTGTCGCCCACATCAGGTCTGACGTATATGCCGTTGTCGTCGTCGGCGATACTAAATCCACGATTTTCAAAATCGAGTGCGTCTGGACCGGGTACGTGGTGGACCTCTTGGCGCAGCGGAGTGGTATGGATGGACATGTCATCCATCGCTCCTGCCATTTCGTTAATTACTCGGCTGTGTGGTCCGGCAGCGTTGACCACAATGGGAGCGGAGATCGCGCTCCCGTCGTTTAAGCGAACGCCGACAACTCTTTCCTCGTCTCGTTGGATCGAAGTGACTTCGGTGTTGAAGCGAAAATCGCATCCCAGTGTTCCGGCAGCCTTATGAAGGTTTTGTGCTGCCAGTTGAGGGTCACTTACATAACCGGCCTCGGGAGTGAAGAGTCCCCCTTCAAGAAATTCGCTGGGTTCATCCCAGAATTCGTCGTCGTCAGGCCGTTTTGGTGGTCCGAATTTACGAAGATCCAATTCGGGAAGGTGCGTTTGGAACGCTTCCAGATCCCAGTTTTCATAGCGGACGCCAATTGAATCGAAGTGCGGAACCACCTTGAGGTGATGACCTCCAATGGTTTTGAGGGTCACCATTCCGCATTGTCGGAACTTTGTCAGGTCTGCTGCGTCGCTTGATTGAACGTGGTCTGCCCAATTCTCCCAATAACGCAAACCCTCGTACGACATGGCCACACCCGGATACGTCGAGTAGGTGAAGCGCACAATCGCAGAAGAAAAGCTTGTTGAACCCAACCCGGCGCCGCTGTGGCGGTCAACGGTGAGTGTCCGCAACCTTCGCCGACCGAGCTCGTAGGTGATCGATGAGCCGATAACGCCTGAACCGATGATCACCGCGTCATAGGTTGTCTCGGCCATCGTTACAGTTTCACATCATTTAGATCGAGGGTCGAAAGTTTTTCATCCGATGCGAAGGGGCTTCTCTATCGCTCCGCTCAACACTTCGGGTTCGCCGTCGGTGACGTGGACGTCATCTTCTATCCGGATACCGCCAAAACCTCGTAGAGGGTCAACTGATTCCCACACCACCTCAGTTGCGAATTGTTGACGGATGACCGGGTCGGTGAGCAGCGAATCAATGAAATAAATGCCCGGCTCGACACTGGTAATCATTCCGACTTCGAGAGGTCTATCGGTGCGTAAGTAGCGCGACTGGGGGTGAGAACCAGGTTCTCGGCCTGGCGGGTAGCCGCCCGCGTCGTGAACGGTAAGCCCGATGAGGTGACCGAGCCCGTGGGGGTAAAAGAGGGCTACGGCTCCCGATGCCACCAAGGCATCGACCTCGCCGCGCAAAAGTCCTAGTTCGATGAGACCTGAGCAGATAACGCGTGCTGAATCGAGATGCACTTCGCGCCATTCCTGGCCTGGTCGGCAACGGTCGATCGCTAGTTCTTGGGCCCGCTGCACTACCTGCCAGAGGAACATTTGAACGTCGGTGGGTTCTGCGCCGACGACCATGGTCCGGGTGACGTCGCTCGCGTATCCGCCAAACTCTCCTCCTGCGTCGATGAGCAGTAACTCGCCTTTTTCAAGGGTGCGGGTTGTTGGAGTCAAGCTGTCATCTTGTCCGTAGAAGTAATGCAGGTAGGCCGCATTCGGTCCGCTGGCCACAATGCTTGGGTACGCGGTTCGCACAGCTCCAGCGCGAAAAAATTCGGCTTCGATGCCTATCTGGATTTCGCGCTCTGTCATGCCCGCGGTGACGTTGTCATAGACCCACGAAAATCCGGCTTCGCTAGTGGCTGCAGCGAATCTCAAAGCGGAAAGTTCCAGCTCGTCTTTTCGTAATCGGGTCTCGGCGATTCCAGATTCAATCTTAAGGTCATTGTGGCTTTCGATGAGTGGCTGTTGTTCGCGCTTTTTCAGCCATTCATCGAGTTCTGTTATTGGCAGTCCGATCTCGTTTGCGGGTTGGTGCCACACCATCTCGTCTGCCGTCGATCGCGGCCCAAATAGCTGCCATCGCTGATCCTTCGCGTCATATGCCAAAACCGCGTCCGCTACTCCGTATCCGGCTAAATACGCGAAATCGGGGTGTGGTCGAAATTCGTATTGGAGGTCGCTTCCCGCGATTGGTACGAGGGAACCGGAACGAACTAGAACCACTTCAGAGTCGAGATTCCAGTGGTCGGCGACATGTTGGCGGCGACTTTCGATGAGTTCGTCGCTGTCGCTGCTGGCCATGGGTGCAATCTACTAGGACGACACCGGCTAACTCGCCGTGTCATTGTGTTGTCATGAGTACGTTGATTACTGGTGGCACCGGGTTTATTGGCGCTGAAATTGCCCGAATGCTTGTCGACAGCGATGAAGAAGTTCATGTTGCGCATAGGTCCGGAAATCTTGGTCGACTGGAGGGGGTCGCCGACCGCGTGCAGCTTCACCAGTTCGATTTGTCAGTTCCGGGTAGTGCGTCGTCACTGTTGTCTGAAGTTGCTCCCAAACGGCTATTTCACTTTGGTGCCATTCTGACCGCCCCGGGCGAAGACGACCCGCAAGCTCTGCTACGAGCCAACGCTGCAGGGTTTATCGAAATCATTGAGGCGGCCCGTTTGGCAGGAACAACGCAAATGATTTTCGCGAGTTCCATCGGAACCTATGGTCGTGATATGGGCGGAGGGGTCATCGATGATTTGACCCTTCAGCGTCCCAGAAGTGTCTACGGGGTGACGAAAGTCTTAGGTGAGAACCTGGGTGCTTACTATCGCCAAAAATATGGACTGGATTTCCGAGGTCTGCGATACCCCTCCATCGTCGGACCCGGTGTGACCACATGGAGCGTGGCTCAATACACCAGCTGGATGATCGAGAAACCGGCGTTGGGTGAGCCCTTCGATGTGTGGGTACCTCCCGAGGCCGTGGTGGCAATTCTGCATTATCACGATGCTGCTCGCGCCGCTATCGAACTGTCCGATGCGCCAGCCGATGCCATTAGTTCAATCAATTACCTGGTTGATGGAGTGCAACCTACTCCCACCGCAGGCGAATTAGCTGAAGTAGTTCGTTCGAGAATCCCGGACGCTGAAATCAATTTCTCCCCACCGAAGGACGCTACGGCCGGATCGATCCGAATTGATGACAGCGCAGCTCGCCGAGAGTGGGGGTGGCGTCCGAACTTCGACACAGAGGGCATGGTTGATGCCGTTATCGCCGAGGTCTCTCAGACTTAGCTCCGTGGAAGCTCTGACCAGGGAAGCTCTCGCTGTTCTTTCTCCCCTGGCTCGCGTGGTAGCCCATGGACTCTTTCACCCATGATGTTTCGCTGCACTTCGTCGGTTCCACCGGCGATGGATTGGGCGGGCGTAAACATTGAGTAGGCATGAAAAAGGCCGCCGCCAGGGGCGTCTTCGCCATAAAGCATTCCGTGAGGTCCCATGGCGTCCAATCCCAAGTCGCGGATTTGTCGACCCATTTCTGAACCGAGAAGCTTGAGCGTAGAAATTTCGGGACCCGGCTGACCTCCCGATTTTACGGTTGCGGCGGTACGCATGCCAGACCACTTAGCGTTGCGACGCATTTCGACGATTTTGGCCATTCTCTGTCTCACAATGGGATCATTCAAAGCGTTGAACTGACCAGTGACATCTTCGAGCACCTTGGTCACTCCCCCACTCAAGGCAAGTGAGAAGCCGTCGATCTTCGACCCAAGAGCGGCCGTGTGATCCTTCACAGTCATAGTGAGATCAACCGACCCGAAAGCGGCGGTGTCTCCCATTCCGGGGTTATCGGGATCACGTTCATGTGACAGGGTGGTCATCGCGACCCGCCAACCGTCGCCAAGGTCTCCTAAACGATCCTCGTCAGCTACTCGGGCTTCATTGAGAAAAACCTCGTTGAACGCGGCATCGCCCGTCATTTCCCGGAGAGGCCGAACGTCCACCGCGTCTTGTTCCATGTCAATGAGGAAATAGCTAATCCCGCGATGCTTAGGCTGTTCCGGGTCGGTTCGCGCTATGAGGATGCCGTATTTGGCCCACTGCGCGCCTGAATTCCAGACTTTTTGTCCGGTGATGACCCACTCGTCGCCGTCGCGAGTGGCACGCGTCGCTAATCCGGCCATATCTGATCCGGCACCGGGCTCTGAAAACAGTTGGCACCAAATATCTTGACCGTTCACTATTCGGGGGAGGTACCGATCCTGCTGCGCTTGTGAGCCATAACGCATAATTGTTGGCGCCGCTAAGAAGGTGGCCACCCCGTTTGGCGGACCAAATGCGCCGATTTGACGGCGGGCTTGGATCGCTGCTCTCGCCGCGACCGCTGATAGCGCTCTTCCGCCGAATCCTTCTGGCCATGAGGGGAACGCCCAACCCGAGTCCGCGAGGAGTTGCCACCAGCGACCGAGCGGGAGTTCCGGATCCCAATGCCGTTCGAACCAGTCTGTCGCCTCGTTGCGGACAGCTTCAGGGCTTGTTGAGTTCATAACATCATCATCGCACTCAGGAGGAACAGCCAGTTGACCCATAAGGTCTGGTATGTGTCAAACAGTAATCACAACCTGTGGTCGTTGAAATGGTGGTTTGAAGACAGGGCCACAGGGAAGATGGTCGTCGCTCAGCGTCCCAACCTACTGATCGGAGCGTGCATCGTCGGGTTGGTGGCTACAAATCTGGTTGGCGGCAATTCTGGATTCTTGATAGCCAGCAAATCCTTATGGTTGCTGTGGTCGGCCGACGAATTATTCCGTGGCGTTAACCCTTGGCGAAGAGTGCTTGGCTTGTTCGTCGGTACCGCAACAATTTTACTTTGGTGACCGGTTTCGACCCTCGTGCGCAAATATCGGAGTTGTTTAGTGCCCCAAACACCGCTATTTAAGGCTGCTCCTGTTCCACGACGGCGGCATTCGAAGTCGAAGTAGGGTGCCCTGTCGGACCATCGATATTTCTTGGGAGATGTAATGGGTGCAGAGCGCTCGGCAGAAGTTATACGGACGTACTTGGGGGAAGTGCTAGCGAAACGAAGATTTGAGTTGATCCCAGAATTTGTTGATCAAGAAATGTTGGACCACGCGACCGGCATGCGCGGACCAGACGCTCTTCATGCCCACGCAAGCGGATTCTGCGACAACATCCCGGGCGTAGAAATCGAAATTGAAGACATTTTCGCGACCGAAGACGCCGCATTCGGTATCTGGAATTGGAAAGGCGATCCCATTCAGTCAATGGGGACTTCGTCTAATGGAAATCCTGTGTTTCCGCGCCGTGTGCTTAGCGTATTTCGGCTTCGAGATGGGATGCTGATTGACTACGAAGCGTTTGTGGACGCTGGCCAGGTGAGGGCTCAAATTAGCGCTCCCTAGCACCAGACGCGAGTCTCGACACTGAAGCGGCACCCGCGAGGACTGAGGATCGGGTAACACTATTCGGGAGCGGAATTTCTTGGCGAGTCTTTCTTATCTAACTCTCATCAAGATCTCAGCTTCAGTTCAGGTTCATTGGAGAGGTTTGTAGGTGACAGGAAGACCACACCTAGGAGTTCAATAATGATTCGACGCTCAACAATGAAATGGGCAGCCCCCGTTGTTTTCGCTGGGGTGGTGATAGCAGGCGGCTCAGCTGCAATTGGTGCAGCGCCTTGGAATAACGGAGATCAGAGCGAGTCAACGGACAGCTCGTTTCAAACTCGTCCGTCGAAGGGTGACATTGAGGCCCGTAGAGCCGAGATGGAGCAGCGTTTAGCAGGCAGAGTCGAGTCCGGCGAAATCACCCAAGCCGAGGCCGATGACATCCGAGCCAAGATGGCAGAACGCAAACCCAAACTCGGAAATGGTCGACAAGGGCCGTCGAAGGGTGACATTGAGGCC
>DGLO01000036.1:7658-18158 GCA_002388005.1 Candidatus Neomicrothrix sp. UBA4542 | reverse complement strand
CGCATCGTTGGTTACTCACTCGGTGGGCGTATAGCTCTCACCTTCGCAGCACATCACCCCACGATGACCAGTTCTCTGGCTCTAATTGGTGCAAGCCCTGGAATCGCTGACGCCGGCGAGCGTCTTCGGCGCCTGAACAGCGATCGCGATCTCGCAGATTTGATTCCTCAAGAAGGAATCAGAAGCTTCGTCGATAGCTGGGTGAATTTGCCGATGTGGGGAAGTCTCCGACAACGACTGACGTCCGAGCAATGGGCTGGGTCTCTCGCGCAGCGACGTTCTAGTCACCCGCTGGGCCTGGCAAATAGCCTTCGGGGGGCTGGAGCCGGAGCAATGTCGCCGCTGCATGACAAGCTCAAGGATCTCGATGTACCAACACTTCTCATCGTTGGAGAACAGGATCGAAAGTTTCGAAAGATCGCTGAAGAAATGGCGACAGCGTTGCCGCGGGGAACCTGTCAGGTAATTAGCGAATCAGGCCACGCAACTCATTTGGAGCAACCCGACGCAACGGCGACAGCAATCAGTAAGCATTTCAAATGTTCATAACTCTGCACAAACGGGTCTTGAATCTTAGGAACGCTCTGGTCACCGCTCACGGCAACACGACCGAACGGCACGTCATCGAAATATCTGTGTCCGAGGGACAATTTTGTGGTTGGGGAGAGGCTGCGCCGCTCCCCGGTTTCGGTCTTGAGTCCTTCGAAGAGGCTGAGGTCGCCCTCGAAAGGTGGGTTCAGGATCCAGAGCAGTTGCCCGTTTCTCCCACCGCTCTTAGCGGAGCAGCAACCGCTTTGGAATCCCTTGAATTCGCAAAAACAGGTGCTTCTTTGCCTTCGGCTTCCATCGCGGTACAAGCCTTGGTGGCGGCGGTCGCTGTTGGAGACGTCGAAACCCAGGTCATTGAGGCAATCGAATCCGGATACCCCGCGGTAAAGCTGAAGGTCGCGGCAACCAATACTGACAGCGATATCGAAAGAATCCGGGTTGCAGCGGCAGTTACCCGTGGACGGACACTTCTTCGACTAGATGCCAATGGTGGTTGGTCGTCCAAGGAAGCGTTGGATGTGCTGAGTGCCGTTTCCGGAGACGACATCGAGCTCGTAGAAGAACCCACTCCCGACCTGACTGACTGGCGGAAAATAGTCACGGACACTGGCGTCGAGGTTGGGGCTGACGAACATCTCAACAGCCCTCTGGAAACGGAACGTATTTTGGAGCTCGGAGCCGCTCAAACATTCGTTCTAAAACCGTCGGTCTTGGGAGGCCCTAAGTCGACTCGCCGACTCGCTTCTCTAGCCAAGGAACACAATGTGCGTGTTCTCATTTCATCGTTCTTGGATGGGCCGATTGCATTGAGAGCGGCTAGAGATCTCGCCCTCGAGGTTGCCCCGCACGAGATTCACGGGCTCGGCACAGCAGCTCTCTTCGTGGAAGAGTTCCCAGAGGATGTCAGGCCAATTAGTGGACGTATTTCCCGTCCTTAGGGAAGCCCCACCGAAGTATCGCTCTCACAGACGGTGTCGCTGCAACTTTCCTAGTGATGTTCGCGGGAGCTGGTCTACTAGTTCGACACTGCGGGGGGCGCAATATCCCGGAAGCGACGCCTTCACCTGCTCGCGGAGCTTTTCTAAGGTCGGGGGATTTGCTAAAGGTACGACGACCGCTGTGACAATCTGACCCCATTCAGGGTCTGGTCGTCCGACGACGGCGCACTCTGCGACGCCTGACACGTTTTCAAGTAATCGTTCAACAGCGACCGGCCAAACATTCTCACCTCCTGTGATGATCATGTCGCCTTTGCGTCCATGGACTGTGAGTAGACCATCGCTATCTACGCTCCCCGCGTCACCGGAGGGAAACCAACCGTCGTCGGTTCGCGGATCGGTTTCATCCCTGTAGCACCTAAGGAGCATCGGGCATCGAAGCTGTATTTCTCCCTGTTCGACCCGAAGTTCGACCCCGTCAAGCGGTCGTCGGTCATAGACGACGCCGCTACCGGTTTCGGTCATTCCGTAGGTCGCGACGACATTGGAAGGGCGGATCGAAGGAACAGATGAGCCACCGACCAGGACTTTTCTGAAATGGGCGGTGTCGATCCGATTCATTGCGGTGGGTACAAGCGATACGAGCGTTGCCCCGTTGCGCGCAGCTTGACTTACTTGGCCGGCGTCGAATCCGTCATGCACTTCGAGAGCCACATCGGAATAAAGGGCGCGGACGACAACAGAAAATCCTCCCACGTGACTGAGAGGCAGACACGCCAACCATTTGTCGCTAGCGGACTCGACGCCGAGAAAGGAGTTTGTAGCTTGGGCGTTAGCGGCGAGAGCATCATGGGTAAGTACAACTCCCTTCGGTAACCCCGTACTTCCGCTCGTGGCAACCACTAGGGCATCTCCTGTTTCAACTGGTCGTCCTGCGATCGAAGCTTCGCCGCCGGAGTCGACGATCGCTGACGCCGCCATGTGCTCGATCAGGTCCGCTTGAGATGCTTTGGGGAGTCTTTGATCCACTGGGAACACCGCGTCGCCTTCGTCCCAGATACGCCGAATTGCATCCACATAGGACGGTCCTCCTGGCAGGCAAAGAGCGACGAGACGGTTCACAACAAAGACGCTACCGCCCTCTTAGAAGGCTCGAACAAGAAGACTTACCGTGCACACAGCGATGACCACACTCACCAAGGCTTCGAACCGCTCTGGGTTGAGGCGACGTCCAATGACTATTCCAAAGGGCAGTGCCATGGCGACCACAGCTGCGGCTAAGGCCGCTCCCCATAGTCGTTGTGTCGACCACTGGCCAGTGGCAGACAAGGTTGCTATCTGCGTTAACCCTGTTAACAAGAATATCGAGGTGTTGGAGACGACAAATCGCTGGCGAGACACGCCGAGCCCTTGGAACCAAGCAGCAACAAGAGGGCCGGAGATACCAATTGCTCCTTGGGCCACGCCGCAGGTCAACGCCACGGGAGCCCTCCCCCATCGCTGCACAGTTGGTGACCATCTAGGTGACGCAGATGAGAATCTCCATGCGAGAAACGCGCCTAACAACAGCGAAAGCGCCAACAGGAGTATGCGTTCGTTGATTCGAGGAAGCGCCCACGCTCCCGCGACGGCCCCCACAGCCCCAAGCCCCGCGAACAGCGGTAGGTGTTCAGCAAACCGAAGTTCACGCCGATGTTCTCGAACCAACATCGCGTTGCTCATCGCTGTGGGCGCGGCCATTATCACGACAGCATCTTCGACACCGACAAAGAACGCGATCACTGGCACCGCTGTGAGGGGCAAACCGAGGCCGGTTACCCCTTTGACTAAAGCCCCTAGGACTACTGCTAGGCCTACTACCAGTAGTTCGAAACCGTTCACAGTTGAGCTATCTCGAAGGCAACCTTCGCCGCAACTTCGGCATTGTTTTCTGCGAGTGCAAGGTTGGCGTCGACGCTCTCGCCGCCAGTTGCTTTCTCTATTTCGGCAAGAACAGCTGGCGTCACCTGAGGTCCTGAAAGTTGCCGACCATCAACTTGGCGTAGGCCTTCTTCGATCGCTTCCGCGATTCGTTGCCCATCGAGTTCCGCGTGGGTTGGGATCGGCACAGCAAGGAGCGTGCCACCTTGTCCGAGTTCGCGTCGCGCGACGTGAATGCGCGCCACTGATTTCGCGTCGTCGACGCGATAAGGAACGTCTAACCCCGAACTTTGGGTATAGAAGGCAGGGAAGTGATCCGTGCGCCAGCCGATCACCGGAACTGAGCGAGTTTCTAGGTACTCCAATGTGCGGGGCAGATCTAAGAACGCCTTAGCGCCTGCGCTGACAACGGTGACTCCGTGGTGCGCGATCGCATCTAAGTCAGCAGAGATATCTCCCGTGATTTCAGCGTCGCGGTGGACTCCGCCGATGCCGCCGGTAGCGAACACCTCGATACCAACTTGGTCGGCAATGACAACGCTCGCCGACACTGTCGTTACTCCAGCAGAAAGCCGACGCGCACTCGCTACCCCAAGATCCCGTGCGGCCACCTTGACCGAAGCATTCAGAACGAGTTCTTGCATTTCATCTGGGAGTCCTACCCAGATGACGCCATCGACAACGGCTGTTAGAGCGGGAACGGCTCCCGCTTTACGGACAGCCTTGGTGCACCTAGCCAAGGCTTCTGAATTCGCGGGGGCCGGCAGACCCAAAGTCGAAAAGATTGTTGACTCCAAAGCAACGACAGCCTTTTTCGCAGATATTGCTGCTCGTACTTCATCGCCGACAACAATCACTAGAGCCTCCTTGGTGGCTACAGCATGTCAGCCGTGAGGCATAACGCCGCGCCTGCTTCTACTGTGGGGCCGTGTTTACTCTCGTAGATCATCCCGTTGTAGCTGCGTGGACTGACCGTCTTCGATCAGATGGAACCGGAACCGAAGAATTTAGGCGACTTCTGGGACAGATCGGCCAATTGCTGGTCGGTCCTGCCACCACCGAACTTCCAACTCGTCTTGTAACCATCGAGACTCCTTTGGTTGAAACAACCGGGCGAGAATTACAAGGTGGTACTCCCGTGGTGGTCTCAGTGCTGCGGGCGGGCAACGGATTACTTGACGGAGTGTTACGGATTTTGTCTGACGCAAATGTGGGGTTCATTGGTCTGGTTCGAGACCACGAAACCTTCGAGGCCGCCGAATACCTAGTCAATCTCCCCACTCTGGCTGATCGTCATGTTCTAGTTGTTGATCCCATGTTGGCTACGGGGCACAGCGCAGTCGCGGCCCTCGACCGCGTGGCTGCCGAAGACCCCGAAAGCATCACTTTGATGTGCGTCGTTGCTGCACCCGAAGGGGTCGAACGTGTCGAGAAATATCATCCGAAGGTTCGTGTAGTAGCCGCGGCGCTTGACGCAGGCCTCAACGAACTCGGATACATAACGCCGGGACTCGGGGACGCTGGCGATCGCCTGTACGGAACACTTTCATGAGAGATCTCACACCGCCCCTTGAATGGGCCGGAGATCACATCCGGATCATTGATCAGACGTTATTACCCGAACAGGTGAACATCATTGAGGTCCGGTCCGCCGCGGCTGCGGTTGAAGCGATGAACCGCCTGGCCATTCGGGGTGCACCCGCACTGGGAGCATTCGGCGCGTTGGCGTTGGTGGTGGGGTTCGACGAACACGAGCCTTCGACGCTGCAAGAGGCAGCGACGCGTCTTGAACAGTTACGGACCTTCATCGGTGACGCCCGCCCGACTGCGGTCAACCTTCGTTGGGCGGTTGATCGGGTGATAGATCACGCTCTGTCTTCAAGTGAAACCCTCGACGATGTGCGATTAGCTCTACTCACGGAAGCTCATAGAGTGGCCGAAGAAGATGCTGCAGCCTGCAGAGAAATTGGGCGCTTGGGTCACGAGCTGTTGCGAAACGCGACCACTATCGGAACTCACTGCAATGCGGGGCGTTTGGCGACAGCGGGAATAGGTACAGCTTTAGCACCGATGTACGCGAAGGCGGAAGCCGGTGAACCACTTCGTGTTCTGGCTTCTGAGACTCGACCTCTTCTCCAGGGAGCCCGCCTCACGGCCTGGGAACTTCATGACGCCGGTATCGATGTGACAGTTCTTCCGGATGCCGCGATGGCGTCACAGGTGTTGTCGGGTCAAGTTGATGCATACATCGTCGGAGCTGATCGAATTGCAGCAAACGGTGACACCGCCAACAAAATCGGAACGGTTGCCCACGCGTTAGCGGCAAGAGAGGCGGCGATCCCTTTCTATGTGGCTGCGCCTACGTCCACGATCGACCCTGCGTTGCCCAGCGGGGTTCAGATAGAAATAGAGCAACGCGACGCAATTGAGGTCCATGAGATTCGGGGAAAGCGAGTGACCCCCGAGGGCGTGGCCATTACCAACCCGGCGTTCGACGTCACACCTGAACGTCTCATAACGGCAATCATCACCGAGGTCGGTGTCCTGCGAGCCCCTTTCCAAGAGTCAATAGCTGACGCCCTTTTACGAGTTGGAGCATCCCAATGAAAAATCGATGGGACGGAAGAGAAGCATCAAAATTTTCGGGAGCCCTCAACGAGTGTGTTTACGGGTCGAGGCTGTTGGGGGCCGAAACGGCTTTGGTTTTGCACGGTGGGGGGAACACTTCCGTCAAAACTGAAGGAGTCGACATTCACGGAGACCAACTTGAGATTTTGTATGTGAAAGGCAGCGGCTGGGATCTGGCAACGATTGAACCGGAAGGGTTCGCCCCGCTTCGTCTTGATTCAGTGAAGCGGTTAGCTGACCTGCCATCTTTGTCTGATACCGAGATGGTGAACCAATTGAGGCTCAACTTGCTTGATGCTTCTGCACCGAATCCCTCCGTTGAGGCGATCTTGCACGCCTCTCTCCCATTTGCGGCTGTGCAACACACACACGCTGACGCGGCTTTAGCTGTCACCAATACGACTAATGGCGAGGAACGAGTCCGCGAATTGTGGGGGGACAACGTTGTGGTGGTGCCTTATGTGATGCCGGGGTTCGATCTGGCAAAGGTCTGTGCTCGCGAGTTCGATCGGCAAGCCAATGATCAAACGACCGCGATGATACTCATGAACCACGGCGTCTTCACGTTTGGGGACACCACTGAACAGGCATACTCGAAGATGATTGAGATAATCACTCAAGCGGAGGAGTATCTGCAGTCGGTTGCCGGAGTGGATATCACGGCCTCAGCGGCGTTTGCCGAACCTCTCACGATGGGTGGCTCGACTATGGATCAGGCGATCCTTCGCAACGAGCTTTCCGCTGTTGCTGGTTCCCCACTGCTTCTAACCCGAACATCCAACGTCCGTTCTAACGCGTTCGCTGCCAGGAAAGACGTCCAAGAGATCGCTTGTCGCGGGCCCGCCACTCCGGATCACATCATCAGGACTAAGCAGTTTCCGTTAGTTGGTCGAGACGTCTCAAAGTTCGTCGCGGAGTATCACAAGTATTTTGAGCGCAACCGGGTCCGATTTCCCACTGTTCAGGAACTCGATCCGGCTCCGCGAGTCGTACTCGACCCACAGTTAGGGCTTCTGACCGCGGGTAAGCAGGTTTCTGATTGCAAAATCGCGTCAGATATTTACTTGCACACCATCGATGTGATCGAGGCATCTGAAGGGTTGGGAGGTTTTGTCGCTCTTCCCGAGTCAGATCTTTTTGAAGTTGAATATTGGGAACTCGAGCAAGCGAAACTGACCAAGTCCGAGTCGAAGCCGTCGATGTCCGGAGAGGTCGCGTTGGTTTCAGGGTCCTCGTCGGGTATTGGTCGCGCTTGCGCACAGGCCCTGCTTGGTCAAGGAGCTGCTGTCATCGGCATCGACATCAAGCCCTTTGATGGTGACCAAGAAGAGAACTCGTCATTTTGCGAACTAGTGGCTGATGTCACCGACCCGGCCGCGTTGAGGACTGCCGTGGACGTCGGGGTTCAACGGTTCGGAGGAATCGACATGGTGGTCGCCGCGGCTGGCATCTTCGGGGCGTCTGATCGCATCGCCAACCTCGTTCAAGGCGACTGGGATCAGACGTTGGCGGTAAATCTGACCGGAGTGACTAATTTGCTTCGTGCTACCCATCCGTTCTTACAGGTAGCGCCTAGTGGCGGTCGCGTCTTGTTAGTGGGCTCGAAAAATGTTTCGGCGCCCGGGAAGGGTGCCGCCGCATACAGCACCTCGAAGGCGGCAATGACGCAATTGGGGCGGGTCGCTGCCCTCGAATGGGCCGACGACGGGATCGTCGTAAACACCATTCACCCTGATGGTGTGTTCGACACGGGCCTGTGGTCTGAGGACCTCATTGGGGAAAGAGCAGCGAATTACGGATTGAGTATCGAGGAGTACAAGCAACGAAACCTTTTGGGGAGAGAAATTACGAGTCGCGACATCGGCGAGTTGGTGGCAACAATGTGCAGTCATTCGTTCAGTCGGATAACTGGTGCTCAGGTTCCCATCGACGGTGGTAGTGACCGCGTAATTTGATCAATACTTGAGCTAGTCGGTGATGCCGGCCATCAGCAAGCCGACCCGCTCGCGATTGGCGACGTTTGCGTCAAGTACATCCATGAGTTTGCCGTCGTAGAGAACCGCTATCCGATCGGCGAGGCCAAGAATTTCGTCGAGTTCGGCCGATACCAGTAACACCGCTGTGCCTTTGTCGCGTTGTTCGATGATGCGACGGTGAACGAATTCAATCGCACCAATATCGATTCCGCGAGTTGGTTGAGCAGCCACCAATAGCTCAATGTCTTCACTGAATTCGCGGCCAACGATCAACTTCTGTTTGTTGCCCCCGCTGAGACTTGAAGCGGCCACGGTGACGTTGGGGGTACGAACGTCAAATTCGTCGATCACAGCTTCGGCGTGCTCGTGAATAGCTTCTCGGTGCATGATGCCCCGAGTTGAGAAGGGTTCGCGGTAGTAGCGGTTGAGAACCGAGTTTTCGGCGAGTGAGTAGACAGCGATTATGCCGTGCTTTTCGCGGTCTTCGGGGATGTGTCCGACACCGGTTTGGGCGACCTGTCGCGTCGAACTATTCGCTAGCGATTTGCCGCTTATGGTTATTTCTCCGGTCAACGTGTGCCGTAGGCCGGTTATCGCCTCAACCAATTCTCGTTGACCATTTCCTTCCACCCCGGCTACTCCTAATATTTCACCAGCTCGCACCTTGAGATTTACGCCATCGACGGCGACGTGGCCTCGATTGTCATTGACCTTCAAGTTGTCGACTTGAAGTACGACATCACCTGGCTGCGCAACTGCTTTTTCAACGCGAAGCACGACGCTGCGTCCAACCATCATTTCAGCGAGTCCGCTTTCGGTGGCCTGGTCTGGTGTCGTGGTTCCAACCACGCGGCCTCCGCGCAAAACCACGATGTCGTCAGCTATCGCGAGAACTTCTCGCAGTTTGTGGGTGATGAAGACGATACCCACGCCAGTCTTAGTTAAACCTCGTAGAACACCCAACAAATGGTCTGCCTCTTGTGGAGTCAGAACCCCGGTCGGTTCATCCAGAATCAGAACATCCGCGTTGCGGTAGAGAGCCTTTAATATCTCGACCCTCTGTTGCATGCCGACGGGGAGATCTTCGACCAAGGCATCTGGGTCGATTTCCAGTCCATACCTTTCCGAAAGTTCGATGACACGGGCGCGGGCCTCGTCAAGGTCAACCAAACCCCGCTTTGCTGGTTCGGCGCCCAGGACGATGTTCTCCACCACACGCATCGGAGGTACCAACTGAAAGTGCTGGTGTACCATCCCGATACCCCTGGAAATAGCATCGTCTGGTCCTTGCAAGTCGACGACTTCGTCCTTGATGATGATCTCGCCCCCGTCAGGTCGGTACATCCCAAATAAGACGTTTACAAGGGTGCTCTTGCCTGCCCCGTTTTCGCCCAAGAGAGCCAGGATCCGGCCAGGCCGCAGTTCAACGGATACGTCGTCGTTGGCGAGAACGCCGGGGAACTGTTTGGTTACGTTTCGCGCGGCGAGGAGAAGATCTGTCACGTTCAGCCTTTCTCGTAGGTTTGTCCGAGCGCCGCTGGGTCTCTCATAGATCCCATCAGGCCGCTGAGGGCAACAACAACGATCGTTACGACGAAGGGCAACATGCCAACGAATTGTGGTGGGATATCGAAGGTGCTGTTCAACTGGAACTGATTTTGCAGAGCGGTGGTGAATCCAAAAAAGAGCGCTGCGGCGTAGGCACCGAATGGGGTGCGCCGCCCGAAAATCATCACTGCGAGAGCCAGAAATCCTCGACCTCCTGACATGGCACGGCTGAAAGTGCCGACTGCTTCCAGGGCGAGATAGGAACCTCCTAGGCCTGCGAATCCGCCGGCCAAAGTGACATTGAGGTATCGCAGCCGCAACACGTCGATTCCTACAGTGTCCGCCGCTCCGGGGTGTTCTCCGATCGCGCGAGTTCGCATTCCCCACACCGATCGGAACAGCGCTACGTGAACTATTACGAGCAAAGCCATTGTGAGGTAGGTGATCGGTGGTCGGCTGAAGAACACCGTTCCGACGAGTGGCAGGTCCGCAAGCGGTCCAAGATCGATATTTGTGTATTTGCTGACACCGAGCGATCGACTGCGGTCGTAAAAGAACGATGTGAGCCCCAGTGCAGCGATGTTTAACACTGTGCCAGCGATGATTTGGTCCACTTTGAGACCAACGGCCATCGCTGCTAGTAGCCATCCCATCGTAAGTCCGGTCGCTATACCTGCGAGGGCTCCCATGAACAGCGACCCAGTGATCGAGGTAACGGTGAATGCGAAGAACGCTGACATGAGGAACTGGCCCTCAATACCGATATTCACTATTCCGGAACGTTCGCCGATCATGCCGCACATCGCACCTAGAGCTAAAAGCGTGGCGGCCCGGACCGTTCCGGCGAGCACCGCTGTGGTTTGCGGGCCATTGGCTGAGTAGAAACCCCAGGCGAGGGCAATGATTACCGCGGCGGCGATCCACAGCAGTTGTCGTTGGCG
>DGLO01000036.1:0-7263 GCA_002388005.1 Candidatus Neomicrothrix sp. UBA4542 | reverse complement strand
AGCCATCGAATAATCACCGGTGCGGCGACGAAGAAGAGTATGAGTGCCTGTATGACGTCAATAAGTTCGGGCGCGACTCCTGCTTTGAATTGCATTCGCGCCGCGCCGGCTTCCATCAGTCCCACAAGGAGTGCTGCGGGTATGACGCCGAGAGCGTTCGCTCGGGCCAAGAGGGCTATGGTGATGCCTTCAAAACCGAGGCCGACGTTCACTCCGGCCTCGAATCGACCGTCGACGCCGAGGCTCTCGACGGCGCCGCCTAATCCGGCAAGCACGCCTGCGACTGCCATGGTGGAGGCCATGATCCATCCCACCCTGATGCCCGCATAGTGCGCAGCATTTCTGTTGTGTCCGACGCTGCGAACCTCGAATCCGTAGGTGGTTCTTTCGAGGATGAGCCAACAACTTGCCGCGGTGACAACCGCTAAGAGAAAGCCGACGGGTACCGAGCCGAGGGTGGGGATTGTGGCCGAATCTTCTACTAATGGCGTTCGGGCAACGATGTTGCTACCTGAGTTGTCCTTCCACGGATTAGCTGAGAGCCAGTCGGTGAGATTTCCGCCCACGAAGTTGAGCATGATCGTGACGATCACTTCATGGGCGCCAGTGGTTGCCTTGAGTGCCCCTGCGATGCCGCCCCATATGGCGCCGGCAAGCGCCCCAGCTATAAGTGCAGCGGGCAGGTGAATGAACATTGGTAGTCCATCGATCCCGAAACCGACGCCGGCGGCGAACACTGCGCCTACCAGTAGTTGGCCCTGGCCCCCGATGTTGAATAAGCCCGCCTTAAAAGCGAACGCGACAGCAAGCCCTCCGAAAATCAAGGGGGTGGCTTTCTGCAAAGTCCGCAGCAGCGCATCGCCGTCGCCCAACCCACCTTGTAGGAGAGAGGAATATGCGGTGACGGGCGATGCGTCCTGGGAGATGATCAGGACGGCCCCAATCAAGAGACCAAGAACGACTGCGGCCAGTGGAACGGCAACGCTGCGGAGTATGGAACGGCTCATGACGCGACTCGGGGGCATCACCCACAGTGGGTGATGCCCCCATTCAAGTCGATATTCCTATTACGGCATTGGATTTATCGAACCGTCGTCCAGTCCTGCCATGATCTCCTTCAGGGTGGCTCGCATTTCACTGGTCACGATGCTGTCGAAATCGTGGTGGGGGGCGAGACCAACTTCACCGAAGTAGTTTCCACCTTCCATAGTTCCCGCATGGGCCTGGGCAATGAGTTCCGCTACTCCGACGTCGATGAGCTTCATCGCACTGGTCACCAGGCAAGGATGGGCTTCGGGCACTGTGAACCATTGATCTGAGTCCACACCTACACAAAGAGCCCCAGCTTCGCCGGCTACCTCGATGAGCGCTCCGTTGCCGGTGGCGCCTCCTGCTCCGAAGATGATGTCGGCACCTTGGTCAAGAGCTTGACGGGCTGTGGTGGCACCCCATTCGGGGTCACCAAAGGCCACATCAAGACCTCCGGGGTGATAGGTGGAGATCGTTTGTACGCCTGGGTTGGTGTAACGAGCACCGTTCTCCCAGCCTTCCTTGAAGAACACGACCGGGGGGACCAAGTCGGTTCCGAGGACGGCTCCAACAATGTTGGTTTCAGTCAACATGCCCGCGAGCGCTCCAGCCATAAATCCGGCCACGGCCTCAGGGAACATCAACCCCGCAAGGTTGGGTAGGGCCTCGTTCTGCCACTGGTCAACACCGATGAACATCACATCCGGGTTCGCCTTGGCGGCTTCAATGGTCGCTTCACCCAAGCCGAAACCGACGGTCACAATGATCTTCGCTCCGTCATCTATGAAGAGCTGGATATTGTTCGCGTAGTCCTTGGATTCTTCGGTTTCGATGTAGCTGGCGGTAGCAGAGGCAGGAATATTCGCGGCGCCCGCCTTAGCGCCTTCCCATGCCGACTGATTAAAGCTTTTGTCATCGACCTTGCCGGTATCGGTGACTAACCCAACCGTGTAGCCACCAGAAATCTTGCCTCCGCCATCACTGCCACATGCTGCGGCAGTCACAAGGCCGAGGACCATCAATAGGGCGAGGAGATGTCGCCACTTCGGAGCCATATTCACATCCTTAGTTCTTAAGGCATCGTCCCATCCCGAGACAATTACCGTCCCTGACCCTAGTTGCGTTCGGGGGCCTTCTGAGGACCAATGTGAAGTTTCGTGATCAGATCGCGTGTTGGCGGATCCAGGAATGCATCGCTATTCCCGAGGCAACTCCTGCGTTAATTGATCGGGTAGAGCCGAATTGGGTGATGGAGAGCACCAGTTCAGCGGTTTCGCGTACTTCAGGGGAAAGCCCAGGCCCCTCTTGGCCGAACACCAATACGCATTTTCGCGGGAGGGCGGTGGTTTCGATCGGTTGTGCCCCGGGGAGATTGTCGACGCCTACGACCGCGATCTCTCGCTCGCGCATCGATGCGACGAAGTCTTCCACCGTTTGGTGGTGCTCAAGGTGTTGGTAGCGGTCGGTGACCATCGCTCCGCGGCGATTCCACTTGCGCTGACCAACGATGTGAACGGCCGAAGCCAAGAAAGCGTTCGCGTTGCGGACGACGGTTCCAATGTTGAGGTCGTGTTGCCAGTTCTCAATAGCCACGTGAAACGGGTGCCGTCTTGAATCAAGATCGGCGACGATAGCTTCACGATGCCAATACCGGTATGTGTCCAAAACGTTGCGCCGATCGCCGTCACGTAAGAGTTCGGGGTCATAGTGGTTACCTTCGGGCCATGGAAGAGGGTGTGGGCCGACTCCGATTTCGTGGTCGAGGTGATCGGCCATTTCATTCAGTCCGTAGGTTCTATTCCTCAACCAGTTCGATCAAGGTGCCAAAGCTGCCTTTGGGATGGATGAAGGCGACGGTTGTGCCTCGCGATCCTGGGCGTGGGGCTTGATCTATGGGTCTCGCTCCCGCGGCAATCATTGCGTCCATTGCAGCTTGGCAGTCGTCTACTCGGTATCCAATGTGGTGAAGTCCTTCGCCTCTTTTTTCGAGGTGTTTTGCGATGGGTGAATCGGGACGGGTGGCAGCCGTGAGTTGGATATAGCTGTCGGCGACTTTTAGTAAAGCCTCTTCTACACCGTCACTATCGACAGTTTCACGGTGATGTACTTGTGCACCGAAAGCTTGTTCGTAATATGCGATGGCAGCTTCGAGATCGTGGACGGCAATTGCAACGTGATCGATCTCGGTAAGGATCATGGTCAGCCCCCGGGTGTGTTCTCAAGTGATGCGGCGTGGCGTTGGAACAGCGTGATTTTGCTCTCACCAATAGCTTCGCGCTTTTCGGGGTTGGTTATTCCAAGGCCAGATTCTGGAGCCAGACATAGCACTCCTAGCTTGCCCTCATGCTGGTTGTGGTGCACCTGAAACGCGGCTTCACCCGTACCGGCTAGGTCAAAAGTCTTAGAGAGGATCGGTTGAATTCGTCCCTTACTAATGAGTTGGTTCATTTGCCATGCCTCGGCGTAGTTGGCGAAGTGACTTGAAACGATTTGCTTGAGACGCATCCACAGATGGCGATTGTCGTATTCGATCATGTACCCCGTGGTTGCCGCGCAGGTGACGATCTTGCCGCCTCTTTTTGTAATGAAGACGGAGGCACCCATTGTCGAACGACCGGGGTGTTCGAACACGATGTCTGGGTCGTCTCCAATGAAGTTGCGTACCTGCTTGCCTAAACGTCGCCACTCTCGTTCATCTTGGGTGTGTTCGTCCGCCCAGAATTCATACCGTTCTTCGCGACGGTCGATCACGTGTTCCACCCCGAGTTGGTGTAGCAGATCCACCTTGTCTGACGAACTCACAATGCCCACCGGTGTGCCGCCACCGTTCAGGACGAGTTGGCATGCGTAACCGCCAAGCCCACCTGACGCCCCCCAAACCAGGACGTTGTCGCCTTGTTTCATTCTGGCGGCGTTGTCGCCGACGAGCATCCGGTAAGAGGTTGACGCACAAAGAGCATTGACAGCTGATTCTTCCCATGTCAGATGATCCGGTTTGGGCATTAACTGATTTGCTTTCACGATTGAGAGGTCGGCGAGGCCTCCAAAGTTGCTCTCAAAGCCCCAGATTCGCTGGTTTGAAGCCAGCATTGAGTCTTCATGGGCAGCCGGGTCTTGGTCGTCGACGTAGTTGCAGTGGACAGCGACCCGGTCGCCTGGCTTCCAGTTGCGCACAGCGGACCCAGCTTTCAGAACCACGCCGGAGGCATCTGAACCTATGACGTGATGGTCGAGTGCGTGACGTGCTCCCCAACTGCTTTCACGGCCGAGGCGATCTAAGAACCCGAATGTGGGGAGGGGCTCAAAGATCGAAGTCCATACTGTGTTGAAATTGATTGAGCTGGCCATGACTGCGAGATACACCTCGTCAGGTGCCAGTTCGGGGGTAGGTACCTCACCGATATGTATTGATTCGCGCGGATCTTTTTCGGTGGATTCGCGGCCTTCAAACATTTCTTGTTCATCGCGTCTCACGAACGCAGCTCTGTAGCTCTCTGGGATTTCGAGTGCGGCGATCTCGTCGCTGGATGCTTCGGCTTGTATGGCCTCAAGTATGTGCTGCATGGACGACAAGTTACTTTCCGGTAATGAAGGGTTGGTCACTTAGCGCGAGGGTTGGTTGATTCAGCCAAGCACTGACAGGCCACGAAATCTACACTCACGGGATTAGAAGTCGAAAGCACTGACGAAAAGGGAGATCATGCCAGGCTCAGTAATTGTTGCCGGAGCACGCACACCCATCGGTCGCTTCAACGGGGGCCTAGCAAGTTTGACCGGCGTCCAATTGGGGAGTCACGCCATCTCAGCGGCGTTGGATCGAGCTGGGTTGGTGGGAGAACACGTCGATCACGTGGTCATGGGGCAGGTGCTTCAAGCCGGTCAAGGTCAAATCACGGCTAGGCAAGCGGCCGTAGGGGCTGGGATACCTATGGATGTTCCCGCTCTGACGATCAACAAAGTTTGTTTGTCTGGACTAAACGCTGTGTACCTGGCCGATCAAATGATCGCTGCCGGAGATGCCGACGTGGTCGTCGCTGGGGGGATGGAGTCAATGACCAACGCCCCGTATCTACTCGCCGAAGGGCGCGGTGGATTCAGAATGGGCCATGGAGAAGTCCGTGATGCAATGATTCACGACGGGTTGTGGTGCGCTTTTGATGACGGCCACATGGGTGATGGCACCGAAAGAGACGCTGCGACGGCTTCAATCATGCGTTCGGCCATGGATGAGTTTTCAGCTCGATCACATGAGCGGGCGGCGACGGCTCAAAAAGAGGGCCGTCTGGAGGTCGAGATATCGCCTGTCTCGGTGCCCCAAAGAGGCCAAGAGCCGCTCCTAGTTGATCTTGACGAGGGAATACGTCCTGGAACCTCTGTGTCGAACTTGGCAAACCTTCGCCCCGCGTTCGCAACCGAGGGCGCTGTGACCGCGGGCAACGCTTCCCAAATTTCGGACGGCGGCTGTGCGTTGGTAATGGTGTCCGCGACGAAAGCTGAAGAACTCGAACTCGAGGTATTGGCTCGGGTGGTGAGTTACGGCATGGTGTCGGGACCGGGTACCTCGTTGTTAACACAGCCATCTAGGGCTATCCGTCAGGCGCTTTCCAAAACAGAGTTCGAGGTCGGCGATTTGTCTCTCTTCGAGCTGAACGAGGCATTCGCAGCAGTGGGGTTGGCAGCCACCGAAGATCTTGGGGTAAGCGACGAGGTCGTGAACGTGAACGGTGGTGCCATTGCTCTTGGTCACCCCATTGGCATGTCGGGAAGCCGGTTGGCTCTCACCTTGCTAAATGAGCTCCGCAGGCGAGGAGGAGGGTTGGGTGCTGCTGCTCTGTGCGGGGGTGGAGGCCAAGGAGACGCTTTGTTGATTGAGGTTGCTTAGTCACCGTTCCCACAAGTGATTTGTAACCAACTCGAAATGTTTGTAACATAATTGCAAAGAGTCCCAACTCTTCCGGATGTCGGAATTGGCAGCTAATGGGCTCGTCTAGGTTGTGCCCGCGACACACCGCGCCGAGTAGCTGCCAATTCCGACATCCACCCTCCCATCGAAATTGGGGATCAAGCCTGAAGCTCGCGCCGGCCCTCCAAGGCTCGACCCAAGGTCAGTTCATCGGCGTATTCGAGATCCCCGCCTACCGGTAATCCGCTAGCGATGCGGGTGACTTTGAGGCCGAGTGGCTGTAATTGTCGTGCCAAGTACATCGCTGTTGCTTCACCTTCAATATTTGGGTTGGTGCACAGAATCAACTCATCAACATCTTCATCGGCGATACGAGCCACCAACTCACGTATCCGAAGCTGTTCAGGTCCGATGCCTTCCATCGGGTTCAACGCGCCTTGTAGAACGTGATAGCGGCCCCGAAACCCTGCTCTCTCAAGAGCGACAACGTCTTTAGGTTCCTCCACAACGCACAGCGTTCCGGTTTGTCTCTCTGGATCGCCACACGTAATACACAGTTGATTTTCGGAGATGTTCCAACATCGTTCGCAAAATCCGATCCGTTCCTTGACTTCGACGATTGCCGTCGCCAATTCCTGGGCCTCTGTTTTAGGCAACTTTAAAAGATAGAACGCTATGCGCTGTGCGGACTTTGGGCCGATGCCAGGCAACCTGCCAAGTTCGTCAATGAGATCTTGAACTGGGCCGTCGTACACCGGTTTCTAGCCTCCCTGGCCTGGCAACGTCAGTGGGTTGAGCCGAGCAATTGCTACAGCTTGAGTGTTGCCGCATTCTTTCAGCACATCACGAAACGCGACGGTAACTAGCTCTTCGAGCAGACCA
Source organism: Candidatus Neomicrothrix sp. UBA4542 (assembly GCA_002388005.1). Classification (GTDB taxonomy): domain Bacteria; phylum Actinomycetota; class Acidimicrobiia; order Acidimicrobiales; family Poriferisodalaceae; genus UBA2110. The sequence goes on along the minus strand of DGLO01000036.1, from coordinate 449 downwards.
ACGTCACCGCTGTTGACCACATCGGCGTTGATAGCCACCCCGAGCACCGTCCCGTCGGCCTGCATGGAGACTTTGATCGCCCCACCTCCCGCCGATCCTTCAGCTGGCGTCGCAGAAATTTCTTGTCGTTGTTCTATGAGTCGGTCTTGTAGATCTTGCATCTGTAAGAGCCGTTGTTCGTTGGCCAAGTTCTCACTCATCGGGCACTCACTCTCACATGGTGCCATCATCATCGGACGCAACCGCGCCGGGGAAAGCTTCGAGCACCCTGTCAACGTTTGATGGCCCACTTTCGTTACTTGTGCTGAAGTCAGCGGGATCAACTACTTCCTCAGGCTGTTCCGCCAGCTTTTCTGTGTTATTGGCCGAGTCGCCGGATGAAACCAAGAACTCAATTCGGACTTTGCCGTTGACCAAGTCACTGAGAGTCTTTTCGACGTCGCTCTTGA
>DGLO01000045.1 GCA_002388005.1 Candidatus Neomicrothrix sp. UBA4542 | reverse complement strand
GCTGTTCAAGCAGATCAAGCTTTCGGTCATGGACGTCTCTGTAGCTAACGTTGCCCAATCAGCGGGTGCTGATCCAAGAGATCTAGCAGCTGAGTGGATTGCCAACAACCGCGACAAGGTCGATCCCTGGTTAGAAGCTGCTCGCGCGGCAGCCGGTTGATCAGTTGAATATCGCCGCTCCCCTGTAGGGATCGGCGCATAGTGTTCGTTGAGGGCGGGGCTTTAGCTCCGCCCTCAACGCGTTCCCTAACGGCGCACAACCACGTGCACTTGTTCGTCTGCTTTTGAGGTGTAGTGTCGGCCCGAGTTGGAGGGCAAGTATGCAGGCTGCAAGACCTTCGGGTCGAGCTCTAAGACCCAGGTTCGGCCGTGTCTAGCCGTGGTCGGCGGTCCAACAGACCAAAGACACGCAACTTGGTGGCGGAACAGCCAGCCTGGGAGCAGCCCCGGAATCGATTCGACCCACTGCGCGCCGTGTCTGAAGATGAACTAGACGCCATCCATCACGCCTCACTTCGAGTGCTCAGCGAAACAGGCATCGACTTCCTTGATGTCACTGCACGAAGTCAACTCGCCGCGGCTGGAGCCGACGTCGAAGGTGATCGAGTCAGATTCGAACCGAGTCTCATAGAAGCTCTGATTGCAAGCGCCCCGGCTGAGTTCATTCTTCACGGCCGGGATCACATCCGTGACCTCCATTTCGGCGGCAATCACATCATCTACACCTCGGTCGCAAGTCCCCCATTCGTCACCGGATTAGGACAAGGCCGACGCGACGGCAACCGGCGCGACTACCGCAACTTGATCAAAATGGGGCAAGTCTTGAACGCCGTCCACACCGTTGCCGGATACCCCGTGGAACCGATGGACATACATCCCTCTGTCAGACACCTCGTGGCAACCCACGACATGTTGACGCTGTCAGACAAGGCATCCTTCGTCTACAGCCTGGGTAGACAACGAAATCTCGATGCTATCGAGATGGTACGAATCGCTCGCGGCATCGATCACCACACACTCGAAAAAGAGACATCCATCTACTCGGTCATTAACGCCAGCACACCGCTGCGGTACGACACAGTGATGCTCCACGGCATCCAAGAAATGTCAGCCCGGAACCAACTCATCATTATCACCCCATTTACTTTGGCAGGGGCGATGGCACCGGTAACTATCGCAGGGGCAGTTGTCTTACAAAACGCAGAGGCTTTGGCCGGAATCGCATACACCCAGGTGGTGCGGCCGGGATCACCTGTGGCATATGGAGGCTTCACCTCTAACGTCGACATGCGGTCAGGCAGTCCAGCGTTCGGAACACCCGAGTATTGGAAAGCTTGTCTCCTCGGTGGTCAACTCGCACGGCGGTACGGTCTCCCCTACCGGTCTTCAAACGTCAACGCCTCAAATAGCGTCGACGCACAATCGGCATACGAAAGCGTGATCGCGATATGGGGTGCCGTAATGGGCGGAGTCAACCTGCTTCTCCACGGCACAGGCTGGTTAGAGGGCGGACTCCTGACTTCATATGAAAAATTCGTCATCGACGCGGACCTGTTAAATATGGTCACCGAGATGCTCCGCCCAGTTACCGTCGACGACGCCTCCTTGGCAGTCGAAGCCATCGCTGAAGTAGGACCGGCCGGGCACTTCTTCGGATCGCCTCACACCCAGGAACGGTATGCATCCGAACATTTCCAACCAATGGTTTCGGCCTGGAGCAATTATGAAACCTGGCAGGAGAAAGGCGGCCTAGAAACACATCAACGAGCAGAACGTCTGGCTCAGGAAATTATCGACGCCCACGAGGAACCGCCAATGAGGGAGGAACGTCGGAATGAACTGGACGAATTCCTTGAACGACGGATCCAAGAGGGCGGCGTTGAAACCGACTTCTAGCCGAAAGGGACGAACCCAATGACAGATCTGCCCTCCGAAACTCAGGTGGTGGTGATCGGCGGTGGAGTAGTCGGGGCAAGTGTCCTCTACCACCTGACGAAGGCAGGATGGACTGACGTCGTTTTGCTTGAGCGAACCGAACTCACCGCGGGATCAACCTGGCATTCAGCGGGAGGAATGCACACGCTAAACGGCGACCCCAACGTCGCGAAACTCCAGCAGTACACCATCGAGCTTTACAAGGAAATTGAAGAGGTATCAGGTCAAGACTGCGGCATCACCATCACCGGCGGAATCATGCTCGCCGACAACGAACAAAGAATGGATTGGCTTCGTAGCGCTCATGCCCGAGGCCGTTACCTCGGCATGGAAACCGAACTGCTGTCGGTAGCCGAAGCCAAGAAACTCCTCCCGATCTTCGATGAGCAGTATTTCGTCGGGGCAATGTACGACGCGCACGAAGGTCACGTCGATCCCTCAGGAGTAACCCACGCCTTCGCCAAAGCAGCCCGAGACAACGGCGCTCAAATCCATCGCGACACCTGGGTCAGAGCATTAGATCGTGACTCCAGCGGAAAGTGGCGCGTACACACCATCCGGACCAGCACCGGTGAAGATTTAGGATCGATTTCTTGTCAACACGTCGTCAACGCTGGCGGACTTTGGGCCCGAGAAGTAGGACGGATGGTGGGCATCGAGCTACCGGTCCTGGCCATGGAACACACCTACATTCTCACTGAAGACCTCCCCGAAGTAGCTGCCTACAACAAGGCGACCGGACATCAGTTTCTGCACAGCATTGACTTCGGTGGTGAGATTTACATGCGTCAAGAAGGCGGGGGCCTGCTGCTTGGCACCTACGAGCACGACGGCCGGCCATGGTCGCCCCAAGAGACTCCCTGGGACTTCGGCATGCAGCTCCTCCCCCCAGATCTCGAGCACATCAGCGAAAACCTTGATGTCGGTTTCGCGCACTTCCCTATCTTCGCCGATGCCGGCCTACGACAAGTCGTCAACGGGCCATTTACCTTCTCTCCCGACGGCAATCCACTGCTCGGACCGGTCCGAGGACTTCCGGGTTACTGGTGCGCCTGTGCTGTGATGGCTGGCTTATCCCAGGGCGGCGGGGTGGGACTAGCACTAGCCAATTGGATGACAGACGACGACCCGGGCTTCGACATTTGGGGAATGGACGTCAGTCGGTACGGCGATTTTGCAACATCGGCCTATACGAGAGCCAAAGTCAACGAAAACTATGGGCGTCGATTTCGAATCACCTACCCAAACGAATTTCTCCCAATTGGCCGACCGTTACAAACGACCGCTGTGCACGATCGGTGGAGCGAATTCAACGCTGTATGGGGAGATTCGTACGGCCTGGAAGTACCCCAATGGTTCCAGCATCCTGGACTGGACCCCATCGAAGAGCTGACATGGCATCGATCAAACGCGTGGGATCGTGTCGCTCAAGAAAGTGACCTCGTCCGGAACTCTGTTGGGGTGACAGAGACGTCCGGGTTCTCCAAGTTTCGATTTAGCGGCCCCGGAGCTCGCGATTTCCTTTCATGGGTGCTTGCTGGACGCATTCCCCGCCACGGACGGCTCTCTTTGACTCCAATGGTCAACTCGAACGGCGGTCTGATCGGAGACCTCACCGTTGGGTGCCTGCCTCCCTCGCATGGTGAACCAGAAGGACCCGCCGGAACCGTCGTCGGTGGCGCAACATCCAATGTTGATGAGCTGGAACAATTCTTTGTCTTCGGCTCGGGCGTCGCCGAACGCTACTACGAACGTCATTTCGATCGGATGCTCGCGGAGTGGAAGGGCGAACCGGCACGGTATCGGACTTGTGGCTATGAACTGGCGGGCCTATCGATAGCTGGACCGAATAGCCGAGAGCTTCTTAAACGTTGCGTCTCAGTAGATGTGTCCAACGAAGCATTTAGATTCATGGCATTTCGGCGGATGGAAGTCGGGTTCGCCCCCACAATCGCGGGTCGACTGACCTTTACCGGGGACCTCGGATACGAATTCTGGGTTCCGGCTAGTTACCAACGCTATCTATTAGATCTCCTACTCGAGGAGGGACGCGACTTTGGAATTCAGCCCTTTGGAGCAGCCGCATTAGACAGTCTGCGCCTTGAGAAAGGATTCGGCTCATGGGCCCGCGAGTATCGTCCGATCTATGACCCATATGAGGCGGGACTTGACCGGTTCATCGATTCAACTAGCGACTTCGTAGGCGCCGACGCACTATCGGAAGCCAAAGGAAGGGCACACAGGAAAACTCTGCGCTGTTGGACCATCGACCTGCCCCAAGACAAAACTGCGGCTGACGTACTCGGGGACGAACCAATCTGGCATGCCGGAACCGTTGTCGGGTGGGTGACCTCAGGCGGGTACGCCCACCACTCCGGTCTGTCAGTAGCTCTGGGTTACGTTCCCGCTGAGCTTGGCTCAATCTCAGAAGGCTGGCAGATAGAAATTCTCGGCGTACTACGCGACGCCACCCTGCTCACCGAGCCCCTACTCGATCCATCCGGCACGCGCATGAGGAGCTGAGATGCCAAACAAGATCACCTCCAGTCTCCAAGCAGCGTTGCAGCGACACGCCACTTCACAGGCAATCCAACGACTCGGCGATGGAACACCGGAATTCATCAGCGCCGCCAACGAAGGACATCATCTCAACATTGGGCCGGGGGAACCATGCATCTCCGAATGGAAACAGGCGGGATTAGAGCTACCTGATCTGCCAACGATGCGGCAATACCGACTCGACAGGCTTGTACAGACACTCCAGCAATACGACTACGGCGGCATTCTGCTCTTTGATCCGCTAAACGTCCGATACGCCACTGACACCACCAACATGCAGTTGTGGGTGATGCACAACGGCGCCAGATACGCCTATGTCTCAGCTGACGGTCACGTAATAGTTTGGGACTACACGAACACCGAATTCCTGAATGGCCATAGCCATGTCGTGGACGAAGTGCGGCCAGCAGTCGGTGTCAGCTATTTCCTGTGCGGACCCAGGTATGAAGAAATCGCTCGACGCTGGGCCGATGAGATCGTCGCGGTGGTTCACCAACACCAGCGAGGACATCTGCGCCTCGCCGTAGACATGCTCCATGGCCCAGGGCATCAGCTTCTCGCTCAGTCAGGTCTGGAGATCGGATTCGGCTACGAGGTGATGGAAGAAGCCCGCCGCATCAAAGGAGCGGATGAACTCAAAGCAATGCGCTGTGCGGTCCACAGTTGTGAAACCACAATGCTGGAAATGAAAGAGGCCCTCCGCCCGGGAATGACCGAACGCGAACTCTGGTCGATGCTCCATGCCGGCAACATTCGTCGCGCCGGAGAATGGATCGAAACTCAGCTCCTCGCATCGGGACCGCGAACCAACCCGTGGATGCAAGAAGCCAGCAGCCGAGTCATCGAAGAAGGCGACCTAGTCGGTTACGACACCGATCTTGTCGGCGCTTACGGAATGATGTGCGATATTTCACGCACCCTCCTAGCCGGGGACCAGCCACCAAACCCCCAACAAGCCAACCTGCACGCGATTGCCAATGAGGTCATCGCCGCCAACTGCGAGTTACTGACACCCGGCCGGTCGTTCCACGATCTAACCCATCGGGCCCTGCTCCCAGATCCAGACAGGTATCGACACTATTCCTGTCTGTTTCACGGGGTCGGCCAGTGCGACGAATACCCAGACATTGTCATGCCAGCGTCTTGGGCAACTAGCGGTCACGATGGTGCACTTGAGACCGGCATGGTGCTCACTGTTGAGTCATTCGTGGGGAGCCGCGCCGGAGGCGAAGGGGTAAAGCTAGAAATCCAGGTCCTGGTGACCGACGAGGGCCCAGAACGCCTCGACTATTCGTCGCTGGAATTAAGCGATTAGCTATCAGCTACCTGTTCCACAAAAAGGTCCATCGTTCGTAAAGCCTCATCGCCAGTGATATCGCCCCAAGCCGGTGAAATCGTCACGTGATCCAAGCCGGATTCCTCCCCGAGCTTCTCGAAGTATTCACGCACACGCGATGGAGACCCGGCGATCAACGATTCCGTTCCGTGAGCCATATCGACATCTCCCAGAAAGCTGGGAACAAGAATTGGAGGCCACAGGTCATACTTCCGCATCAATTTCGTGAGATTACCGTCAAAGCGCTGCCATGCCCGCTCCCCAATTGCAGTGGCTTCCTCATCGGTCGGGGCGAGGACCACGCGCCGCAAGGTCGAAAGTAACGGTGTGTGGCCACCCGCCTTACGACCATCAGCTTCCCTCAGATACGACTCGACCTGCCCGGGGATCACCGAAATCGGTCCAGGGAGGATCGTGCTTGCACCTAATTGAGCCGCAGTCGATAACGTTCCGGGCCGCCACAGGGGTGGATGGGGAGTCTGGTACGGGCCAATCTCTAAAGGACGCTCCACCGAGGACCAGTACTTGCCCTGGTAGCTGAATAAACAGCCAAGGCCCTCCGTAGCGGCAAGTCGCATCGCAGACAGCACGAAATCCAAGCTTTCTTCGGTCCTAGCGGCTGCTTCTTCGCTCGGCACACCCCACAGCAACTGCTCGGCCGGACTGACCCCTTTACCGAACCCAATTTCAAGCCGACCTTCACTCAAGTGGTCGAGCATGCACAGCTCTTCATACAGCCGCATCGGTTCATAAAACGGGAGTAAATGAACCAATGACGCCACCTTGATTCGTTTGGTGCGTTGAATCACGGCACTGAGAAACACGTTGATGCTCGGCGCAATATCGAGTGGCGAATGGTGGTGTTCTGACTTGAACCAATGAGTGAACCCGGCCTGATCCGCCCGTTCCGCTAACTCCAGGTGATATTGGTAGGACTCAGCAATAGAGGTCGACCCGTCGTTTTCGAGTTGGTCGAACAATGCGTAATCAAGTTGGATACTCATTCGATCAGCTCAGGAAGCACCTGGGGAGCCGCCGACGCCGACACCCGGGCAAGGCCGCCATCAACAACCAGAGTCTCCCCCGTCACATATCTTGAACTATCGGTCGCAAAGAAAGTGACAACGTCAGCGATGTCATCACCGAAACCCCACCGTTTCAGCGCGATCTGCCCCTCCATCTCCTCGATCAACCCAGGGATAGTGTTTCGGCTTTCCTCCCAGATAGCTGTCGCTATCAGGCCCGGAGCGATTGAGTTCACCCGAATTCCGTCAGGCCCCCAGTCCGAAGCCAGAGCTCGAGTCATAGCGTCAACAGCACCTTTAGTGCCCGCGTAAGCAACGCGTGCTCCAGGGCCCCGAACTCCAGCGACCGAGCTGACGTTGATGATGGAACCACCACCTCGCCGCTTCATGGAATCGGCGAGACCAATGGATAATGTGAGAAGAGACCGGACGTTGACAGCGAACACCAAATCGATGTCTTCTTCAGTCAACTTTTCGGGCATCCTACGCATCGGAATTCCGGCGTTATTCACCAGTATGTCAACCCCGCCCACTTCGTTAAGAATTCGGTTCGCTAACTCGGTCCCGGCTTCCGGTTTCGCCAAATCCGCTGGGATGACGATTGGTTCGTTCTCCAATTCCCCAGCTACACGCTCCAAATCATCGACCGTGCGGCCGGTCAGGATTACTTGGCCTCCGATCGCGTCCAAAGCCCGAGCGCTCGCCTCACCAATACCTCTACTTGCCCCTGTGACAACGGCAACTTTTCCTCTGAGATCGCTCATTCTTGGACGCTACCGCGAACTACTCGTCCTTGACGGCCCCCGCAACTAAGAAGTCGTAAAAGGCGGTCATCGCAGAATCTAACGCTGCGCCTGATTTCCACTCACGAATCAGCGTCGTATTTTGTGCCAAGTCGGCCACCCGCAACGACGCATCCGACGGATGGTACAGATCGTTCCCTTCAAAGATTAGTAAGGGTGTTCCAACCGACGAAACGAAAGTTTCATCAACATTGAAGAGAAACTTGTCCGAGTCATACATATTGCTCCGAAACTGTGCCCAAACGTCCTCGCCTACATCGGGGCGAGCACTTGAGAGCGGCTTCGCCCAGGAATCGAACATCTGGTGGAACGCTTCGCGGTTGTTACTCAGGCCAATGGTTTGGAAAAGCACTCCACCAGCAACTCGTTCCGGCGCGGTTTCGATCAGGCCCATCACGTACGGCCCACCGATACACATTCCCACCGCGTGAAACTCGTCCACTCCTAAGTGATCAAGCAGCGCCAACTGGTCTCGGGTGTAAGTGGCCCAACCATCGGATGCAGCGATGGGACCGCTAGACCTTCCAGCATTTCGTTGGTCCATGGCTATCACCCGAAAATTCTCTTTTAGCTGGCTAATTGGGTTCCACGGTGTGGATTCCCAAAACGAAGCAGCCGATTGCATGCCGCCCGGCGCAATCAGCAGCACCGGAAAACCGCTGCCGTATTCATCAAAGTGAATTTCTGTGTTGTCATATTCAAAGCAAGCCATGCCCCAATTGTCGCGCATAGCTATTCTCGTTTGCGATGCATCTTCTTCAAGGCGACGACGGTGAACACGGAGTGCTCCACGACTTTGGAGGAGACGGCCCTCCCCTCTTACTCACTCATGGGAATGGGCTCAACGCCGCAATGTGGACGACGGCCCTACCGGTGCTACAAAGACACCGCCATTGCTTCGGGTTGGACTTCCGCGGCCACGGCGCCTCCCGTACACAAATTCCCCCACTCGACGTCGAGCGTTCCCACCTGGTCACAGAGATCCTGTTAGCGGTGGCGGTTATCGACGAGGGCCCTATAGACGCAGTCGGACACTCGCTGGGCGGGGCAACTCTTGTTCGAACAGAACTCGAAAACCCAGGCACGTTTCGGCGTATGTGGCTCTTTGAACCGGTAATGGTTCCCGAGGAGTTTGAGCGACCCGACGGCGACCACCCCCTCGTCATTGCCGCTCGCCGACGCCGGAATGAGTTTCCCTCGTTGGATTCTTTCGTGGAACGTCTGCGCAGTAAGCCACCGTTTTCGCAATGCGAAAAAGCCGCAGTTTGGGGCTACGCAACACTCGGAACGCAAGAGACGGCAGGTGGGGTTTCGTTGACTTGCTCGGGGGAAGTCGAAGCTCAAATCTTTAGCTCAGCAACAGCGACTGACTTCACAGAATTGAAATCAATCACGGCACCAACAGTGGTGGCAAGGGGTGAGGTGCTCGGTACCGGGAATGAAATGCCTCCAGCAATGGCCGAGCCAATCGCAGCGCATCTCGGATCCGGAACACTATTACCAATGGATGGGCTGACTCATTTTGGACCAATGGAGGCAGGCGCACGCGTTGGTGACGCCATTATCGCTCATCTACTTGATTGAGGTCAGGCAGCTGACGGCAGAGTGTCGGGATCTATCTCATATAGATCGACAACATTCCCCCACACCATCGCCTCCTTTTCTTCCTCTGGTAAACCCTCAAGGATCTCGTCAAGAATCGGTCTCGAATTAGGCCATATCGAGTCGTGATGTGGGTAGTCGTTACCCCATAAAAGGTTACTCACACCAATCGCGTGACGAGTCGCTATGCCTTCTCGATCGTCCTCAAAGGTCACCCAAAAATTTCGATCAAAATACTCCGATGGCTTCATGGTTAATTCGTCGGAAACCTCCCACGGCGTTCGATATGCGGCATGGTCCAACCGTTGCAGGGCGTGTCCCACCCAGCCAGTTTCGTATTCGCTTATTACGAATTTCAGTTCAGGGAAACGTTCGACCACACCGCCGCAAATGATATCGATCATGGTGTTAACGGCGGTCGTGTGAGCAAGGGTGTAGCCCTTTAGATGCCCCCCTGGGGTCCCCCAATGCTTAGGAAGCCCACCGTCGAGGGTCTGCCCGGTAAAGATATGCATCGTGAGCGGAACACCGTATTCCTGGGCCCGAGCCCAGAAAGGATCGAAAGCCGGGTCACAGTACGGCAACGCCGGATCGACATGAGTCGGGATAGCGAAACCCCGTACCCCGCGCCCAGCGGACCGGTCTATTTCAGCTATCGCTCTATCCACGTCAGGAAGAGGAAGGCATCCGATTCCGATTAGCCGGTTTCGGTCCACGGAGCAGTAGTCCAGTACCCAGTCGTTGTGCTGCTGAAAAGCGACATCGCGCACTTCAGCATCGGGAATGGCGAAGGTAAACATGCTGAGACTGGGATACATGACTTCACCCACGATGCCATCAGTGATTTGTTCCTCCAATCGAGCGGCAGGGTTCATGACCCCCGGATTGAATCCGTCGTAGCCCATCGCTATTCGCTCGTGAGTCGCCGGATCATCAAGTCGAGCACCCGCTATTCCAAGGCGGCCTACGGGCAACGTCTGCATTCCTCCAGGCAGCACCAGCCAAGTTCCAGGCTTGCCTTGATAATCCTTCTCAATGAAAGGCGCCCGATCACCAAATTTGTCAGTGAGGCCGTCGTAGATTTCGGCTGCTTCAACCACATGCGAGTCACAGGAGTAGTACCGCATAGATTCCCCCTTAAGCGCCGTGCGCCCAACGTCTTTTGAGGCAACCGTATCAGCCCAGACTCCGCCTATTCGAAGAGATGGCTTCACGGCTCTGAGCCAAAATCTGGCAGAAGCGGTAGTTGAGCGCGCTGATCAGCGCCACTTCTCGACAAGCCGAGCCATCTCGACCGCGACGAGTGCCGATTCCTCTCCTACGTTATGACCACCAGCTTCTTCGGACCGAGCCAACCCCTGGGCCCGCGACTCAACAGTCAAGACGCCGAAGGCGATCGGAACTCCCGTCTCTAGCTGGACTGTTTGCACACCGGTTGCCACTGCAGCAGAAACAATTTCATAATGAGTGGTTTCGCCTCGAACCACGGCACCGACCGCGATAATTGCGTCAAATGCCGACGATCGCGCTAGCGCTTGGCAGGCTAAAGGAATTTCAAAGCATCCGGGAACCGACACGCTTTCGGTAATGTTCGCGTCAAGCATCGCTAAACCCCGCTCAACACCGTTGAGTAAGCGGATGACAATCTCCGAGTTCCACAAAGCACTGACAACAGCAATCCGAAGGCCCTCGCCAGTCAACCCAGCGGGAGGGGAAGCTCGTTGGTCGTCGCTCGCCATAGCTAAAACGTTATCGAAGGCGACATCAGTTCCCATTAAGCACCTAACGTCGAATCATGATCTTGTCGGCCGAACAGGAAGCAGTTCGCCTTTCAGCTAGAAAGTTTGCCGTTGGTGAGATCGCCCCGCACGTGCGCGAGTGGGAAGCCTCAGGCGGTCCCCCGCGAGATCTATATCGACAGATGGGGCAGCTGGGACTGATGGGCATGATCATCGACCCTGTTTACGGCGGGTCGGGCCTAGATTTCGTTTCCTACGCCCTTTCCATCGAGGAAATCGCTGCCGTCGACGGTGGGATTAGCAACATGATGGCAGCGAACAACTCACCGGTAGCGCTCGCCATAGAGCGGTACGGTTCACCTGAGCAACGACAGCGATTCTTACCTCAGCTCTGTTCGGGCGAGTGGCTTGGTTCGATCCACTTAACCGAACCCCACACCGGCTCAGACGCTTCTGCAATTTCCACACGAGCGATCCGCGATGGAGACCAATACGTACTCGACGGACACAAAGCCCTCATTACCGCTGGATCATCTGCAGACGTCGCAATGATCGTTGCTGTAACTGGTTCCGCAGCCAATAAATCTGAAATCAGTGTTTTCGTAACGCCGACCGATAACCCCGGGTACCAGGTAGTTAGTACCGAACGAAAACTCGGTCACCGAACCAACGACACATGCCAAATTCGTTTTGAATCTATGCGAATCCCGGCCACAGACCTTTTAGGAGACGAAGGGCGCGGTTTGGCGATCGCACTCGAGGGTTTGTCACTGGGGCGAATCGGCGTAGCAGCACAATCGGTTGGTGGCGCCCGACAGGCGCTCCAGCTATCGAAACAGTACGCAGAGGAGCGCGAGACCTTCGGGAAACCGATTTTCGAACATCAAGCTATAGCTTTTCAGCTCGCGGAAATGGCTACGGAAGTAGAGGTCGCCCGACAGATGTATTTACACGCAGCCGACCTGCATGATCACGCCCTTGACTCAGCAACAGCGGCGTCAATGGCGAAGCTGTTCGCTTCGGAGATGGCTGAACGAGTCGCTTCGCGGGCCATTCAGATCCACGGCGGAGCCGGATTTCTTGAAGATCATTTAGTTGAGAAGATTTATCGCGACGTTCGCGTCTACCAGATATATGAAGGCACATCAGAAGTTCAAAAGCTTCTCATCTCTCGTCAGCTCGATTCTCTCGATATGTGACCATCCGGGTCTGACCTAGGCTGCGCAGGTGACTTCTGTGCGTGTCGCCGTGGATATAGGCGGAACCTTTACCGATGTTGCTCTCGAGACCGAAGGTCGCCTAATAACCAAAAAGCTTCTTACCACTTCCCAAGCGCCGGCCGCCGCGGTGATGGAGGGCGTCACCCACGTATTGGGTGAAGCGTCGCTCGCCCCCAGCGACGTTGATGTTTTTGTTCATGGCACCACCCTCGCGACCAACGCGTTAATCGAAAGACGAGGCGCGAAAACGGCGTTACTGACAACAGCTGGAATGCGTGATTCCATCGAAATGGCCCACGAGAATCGGTTCGAACAGTACGACCTAGCGATGATGAGACCCGATCCCCTGGTGCCTCGAGATCGTCGCATCGGCATCCCCGAACGTCTCTCGTCAACAGGCGATGTGCTGGTGAACTTGGATGAGGACTTATTAGCGTCGAAGGTAGTGGCGTTGCGCGACGAGGGCGTTGAAAGCATTGCCATCGGTTTTTTGCATAGTTACCTGGATTCGCGCCATGAGATTCTGGCCAGGGAGATCGTCGCATCGTTGTGGCCCGATGTTGCGGTGACACTTTCAAGCGAGGTTTGCCCAGAGATTCGCGAATATGAACGGTTTTCGACGGCCTGCGCAAACGCATATATTCAGCCTCTCGTTGGTGAATACCTAAATGACCTGGAATCGCGGCGGATAGAGCTTGGAATGCAGTGTCCAATGCTGTTGATGCAGTCAGGTGGTGGCTTAGGAACACTTGATGATGCCCTCCGTTTCCCGGTAAAGCTCGTTGAGAGCGGACCGGCGGGCGGCGCTCTCCTCTCTGCGGAACTCGCTCGCTCATTTCAGATCGACCGGGCGCTGAGTTTCGATATGGGGGGAACAACGGCGAAACTGTGCATCATCAACGGCGGACAACCTCGAACCTCAAGAGAGTTCGAAGTCGGACGGGAGTACCGCTTTCTCGCTGGGAGCGGCATACCTCTGCGGCTACCGGTTATCGAGATGGTCGAAATCGGCGCGGGAGGCTCCTCTATTGCTCGGCTAGATGATCTCGGCCGAATTTCTGTCGGCCCGTTAAGTGCCGGCAGCGATCCCGGTCCCGCCTGCTATGGCCGAGGTGGGGTCTCTCCGACCGTGACCGACGCTGATGTTGCTCTTGGTCGAATCCTGCCGGATCGATTCGCTGGGGGCGACTTGACCTTCACAAAAGAAGCCTCCTTCACCGCAATCGAATCTTCTCTGGTCACAGACGACGGGTTTGATCTGGATACCGCGTTGCTGGGAATAGCTGAAGTCGTAGACGAAAATATGGCAACAGCAGCCCGGGTCCACGCAATCGAACAAGGGTGCGATATCACCAAAGGAACTCTCATCGCCTTTGGCGGAGCAGCTCCCCTTCACGCCGTCCGTGTTGCCGAAAAACTTGGTATCGAAGACATCTTGATACCCAGCGGTGCTGGCGTCGGTTCCGCAATAGGGTTCCTCCACGCACCCGCCTCCCACGAAAACGTGCGAACGCGACATCTTCGACTCGACGATCTCGTAGTGGAAGAGCTGTCCTCGATGCTCGCAGAAATGCTCCAAGAAGCAGAAGACGTGGTCCGCAGAGCAGCAAAACACGCAGATCTAACACAAGCCGCTAAGGCGTTCATGCGCTACAGGGGCCAGGGCCACGAGATAACAGTCGATCTGGACCTTCAAGAGATTTTCCAAACTCCGGCGCCCGACGGATCGCATCTTCAAAAAGTGCTTGAAGA
>DGLO01000066.1:965-5698 GCA_002388005.1 Candidatus Neomicrothrix sp. UBA4542 | reverse complement strand
ACTGGAGATGTTTGTCCGTCCTTGGGGATATACAGAGCACCGATGAGATCGTCGGTACGAATGAGAGGCACCTTCTCTTGTAACTCGTCCATTTCGATCTCTCGGGTTTCAACCCCCACAGTTGACGCCATGGAAATGCCCCGACGCATTTCCTCCCAGCGTTCCGCATCGGACGCCACAGAAATTGAACCAGGAGCCCTGTAACCGGTTGCCTGGCCTGTCTCGTCTTCGAGTTCTTCAAATAGACGCGTTGAGTAGGTCGCAAGCTGTGTCAGAGAGTGCGTCGATTTCAGTTGGGATACCAACCCAGCGGCGTGCCACGTGGTACCGCCGGTTAGCTGTCCTTGCTCAAGAAGCAGAACATCGGACACTCCGCGCTTAGTCAGGTGATACGCGATGCTGGCACCAATGATGCCACCACCAATCACCACAACCTGGGCTTGATCTGGGAGCTGAACAGACACGGTTCGGCAAATCTAGACGCGTCTTCACCCTAGGTGGTTACTCGCTAATGCATTAGCAATGTCGTGGTGGGAAGATATTGCCGCAGAGCTAATGGGAATGGGGAAACATTGTGCAACTTGATCTGACGGGACGT
Organism: Candidatus Neomicrothrix sp. UBA4542; assembly: GCA_002388005.1. Taxonomy (GTDB): domain Bacteria; phylum Actinomycetota; class Acidimicrobiia; order Acidimicrobiales; family Poriferisodalaceae; genus UBA2110. The sequence continues at coordinate 5,100 of DGLO01000066.1, read as the reverse complement.
CGAGCCGTAGTCACAGGTGCAAGCTTGGGGATAGGAGCGGCCACTGTTCAAAAGCTCGCCGAAATGGGAGCTGAAGTTGAATTCTGCGCCCGAAGCAAAGATGCCGTCGAGCATCTTGTAGCTGCCCAAACCGGAAGCGAGGGCCGAATATACGGTCACGTAACTGATATGGGTGACCGAGGTTCCGTTGAAGAGTTTCTCGACGAAGTAAGTGTCCGCGGAGAAGTGTCCATATTGGTTAACAACGTTGGGGCCTCCCCTTCACGCAATTTTCAATACATGACCGACGAAGAGTGGTCCGAGCTACACGAACTTAACTTGATGTCTGCGGTGCGATGCACTCGGCATTTTCTCCCTGGTATGCGATCTCAAAAGTGGGGTCGCATCGTGATGATCGCCAGCGGGGCCGCCAAATATCCGGGTGCCGCTCTAGTTGATTACGCCGCGACTAAGGCTGCAATGGTCGCCACCGGCAAAGCGCTAGCGGGGAAGTACGGACGCGACGGTGTACTCATCAATTCGGTACTTCCCGGTTTGATCCACACCGCGATGTGGGATCGAGCCGCAGGAGAAGTCGCTGAGGCATCGGGGAGTTCGGCGGAAGAAGTGCTGGCGAATAACTCAAAGAGTGTCCCGGTGGGCCGATACGGCACCGCAGAGGAGGTCGCGAACGTGATCGTGTTCCTTTGCAGCGATGCCGCCTCCTATGTCAACGGAGCAGCCATCGACGTAGATGGGGGCCAAGGCGGTCACATCTAGCTCGCAACCGTGACACCGCGGAGACGAAAGGCTTCAAAAACCAGGCGGTTGTTGAAATCCTCCAAGAGCGTCCTGCAAGAACCGACCTACGGCCAACGTCGTGCGGTCCTCAAGGAATGGTCCGGCGATTTGAACGCCCACGGGCTTCTCGTCAATTTGACCTATTGGCACAACGGTCGCCGGAAGCCACGAAACACCGGTCAGACCCATCCATTTGATCTGGTCGAGGTAAAGGCGCTGCTGCCCGTCAACGTCGACGGTTCTGCCGGTGAAGGGACGCGAATGGTCGTGACGAATCGCTTCGCCAAGCGTCACCGGTAGCAAAACGACATCGAACCCTTCGAAAAACTCGCGCCATCTGTTTCTTTGTTGCAGCCGTCGCTCGTGCCAACTTAACCATTCGCGATGACGCAACGATGCGTACCAAATCCCGAGATCGCCTTCAGGTCGCTCTCCGCTAGCTGCCATCTCCTCGATTTCAGACAGAGTCCATGTGCCGGCTTCCGCAGCGGAGAGAAGGTGTTGAAAAGTGTCAACGGCCTTTTCGAAAGTGAACGAAGGTCTCGCCTCGTAGTCAACCGTGGCTCCTGCGTCTTCCAAAGCTGAAGCAGCATTTAATAGGAGCTCTCGGTAGCTTGCACTAATCGGCGCGGCGGCTTCATCAAGCCATACTGCGACCCGAAAATCGGCGATGCGGTCGTGACGTGCGGGGGGCAGAGACAGCGAATACGCGCGTTGGTTCCATTCGTCAGGCCCGGCGAGGAGATCAAGCGCCATCTCTAGATCGTCTACGTCTCGAGCCATTGGGCCCGCGACCGCAATATCGGCTTGGCTTAAGGTTCCGGGCATGCCAGGAATCTGCCCCAGCGCGGAAACAATTCCATAACTCGGCTTATGTCCGCACACTCCCGACCAATGGGACGGTATCCGGATCGATCCTCCGATGTCGGAACCTAGTTCCAACGGCGTGTAACCGGCTGCTAAGGATGCACCTGAGCCGCCCGAAGAGCCACCGGGCGTGCACTCGATGTCGTAAGGGTTAGCCGTTGTTCCGTAGACCTTGTTGTAGGACTGGAGATCCCCCGCCCAAATCGGAAGATTGGTTTTGCCATAAACAATTGCGCCAGCTGCCTTGTAGCGAGCCACGGGATCAGCGTCCTTTTCGGGCACAAAATCAGCAAGTTCGGGGGCACCTGAGGTGGTGACGATGCCTTCCGTTTGGAAGCTGTCCTTGATGGTGATGGGCACCCCATGAAGGGGGCCAAGGTCATCGCCACTGCTGACGGCCGCATCAGCTTGATCAGCCGCTTCCAAAGAGCGTTCAGCATCGAGCGCGACCACCGCATTGATCGGGCCATCAAGACGTTCCACTCTTGCTAAGGCTGCTTCGAGTAGTTCTCGACTAGATACCTCGCCTGCGGCGACCGCCGCTGCGGTTTCAATGGTGGTGCTGTAAGAGAAATCGGACATGTGTATTCCCTCGAAAGAAGCTCTCTTCTTGGAAAGGCGATTCTATGACCGAATTAACGTTTGACGTTGGCCACTCGTGGGGTTCGCGGTAAATGTGTAGTCAAATGAGACTCAACGACCTCACCCATTGAGGCCATATCCGGGTCCCAAGTGGTCGCGATGAAGGACCACCGACCTCACGGCGCTAGCGTGTTCTCACTCTTAGGGGGAAGGTCCATAACATGCTTTCGAGGTATCGAGTTCTAGATCTCACAGATGAACGCGGCCAGTTAGCGGGAATGATGCTCGCCGACCTTGGCGCAGAGGTAATCCTTGTGGAGCCCCCGACCGGATCTCGCTCACGCACCGTTGGGCCATTTGTTGAGGGCCGAGAAGACGACCCCGAAGCTTCCTTGTGGTTTTGGTCCTACAACCGCGGGAAACGAAGCATCACTTTGGACTTAGATTCCGGCGAGGGACAATCACAAATCAAGGCCCTTGTTGAGGGAGCAGATGTCGTCATCGAATCTTCTGATGTTGGCACGATGGCTCGCCGCGGCCTGAGCTACGAGGAACTCTCGGCAGTGAATCCTCAATTAGTTTTCACGTCAATCTCTGCCTACGGTCAGACTGGCCCCAAGGCGACGTGGGGGGCGACTGATCTCACAGTGGCCGCCGCGGGGATGCAAATGAACTTGCAAGGTGACGACGACCGGGCGCCCCTGCGAATCCCACTTGATCAATCCTTCCTTCACGCTTCCGCCGAGGCTGGCGCTGCAACGTTGATCGCACTACATGAACGGAATCGATCGGGGCTAGGGCAACACGTTGATGTGTCGGCTCAGCAGGCACTTACCTGCGCCACACAGTCCACCTCTTTGGCGCATCTCTATAACTCTCCGGACGCGGGAAGAATGAGCGGTGGAGCCAAACTCGGTCCGTTCAAAATTCGGCTGCGGTCGCCGGCCGCGGACGGCTATGTATCAACGACCATATTGTTTGGAGAAGCCGTGGGCCCATTCGGTCAACGCCTTTTCGAGTGGATCCATGAGGAAGGCGAGTGCGAGGACAGTGATTTAGAGATCGAATGGATCGACTTTGTTGCGGGAGTCATGAGTGGACAAATCCCGATGGGGGAGTACGACCGCATTCAAGACGTCGCCGCGGAATTCACCTCCAAACGTCAGAAACAGGATCTTCTCAGAGAGGCGTTAGCGCGACGGCTTTTGATAGTGCCAGTAGCGAACGTCGGAGACGTTGCCGAAGAAGCACACTACGCGGAGAGAGACTTTTGGCGTGAGATTGACGTTCCCGGCCATGGAAAAGTTGCCTTCCCGGGTCCGTCAGCCAAATTGTCGGCGACACCGATGACGATCGACTCGCCTCCTCCTGCCCTTGGGGAAGCGAACGACGAATTCGAAGCCGAAACGGCTCGCGAACTACCAACACAGGCTGCTAAGACACCCTCGGATGGAACGGCCCTACCTCTGTCGGACGTGAACGTATTGGATTTGCAATGGGTGATGGCGGGACCCGCGTCGACAAGAGTGCTTGCTGACTGGGGCGCGACCGTGGTGCGCGTCGAGTCTTCGAACAAGGTTGAGACGGCGCGCACCATTCAACCGTTTCTCAACGACGAAGGCGGAGCCGACAACGGCGGTTTGTACCAAAACATGAATGCGGGGAAGCTGGGGCTCGCCCTCGATATGTCGAAACCTGAATCCAAAGAGGTGATAGAGGACCTCGTCAAGTGGGCCGACGTTGTGTGCGAATCCTTCTCGCCCAAAGCGATGCAAACCTGGGGACTTGGCTACGAAGACCTCAAGAAGATCAACCCGTCGATCATCATGACCAGCAGTTGCCTGTTTGGTCAGGATGGACCACTGTCCAGTCTGGCTGGTTTTGGCACCATGGGAGCTTCAATGTC
>DGLO01000066.1:0-584 GCA_002388005.1 Candidatus Neomicrothrix sp. UBA4542 | reverse complement strand
TATACCGACTATGTATCGCCGCGGTTTCTCACCGCAGCAATTCTGGCGGCGCTTGATCATCGCGACCGCACCGGCGAAGGCCAGTACATCGATCTCTCTCAGGCGGAGGCAGGCATGCACTTCTTGACTCCAGCGGTTCTCGATTACCGAATCAACAACCGCCAACCTGAACCAATGGGCAACGACCATCCTTCGATGTTCCCGCATGGCAACTATCCAGCTGCGGGCGAAGATAAATGGGTTGCCATAGTTTGCCAAGACGACGATCAGTGGGCTGCGACCTGTCAACTGATGAGTCTGCCAGAGCACCTTGTCGATCTTGGCGCTGAGCAACGACGCGCACAGCGAGAGGAAATCGACAACGAAATTTCTGCGTGGACGTCCCAACGCTCCGGTGCCGAGGCCCAAGATTTACTTCAGGAAGCAGGCGTGACCGCGCACCGATTGCAGATGTCTGAAGCTCTAGCTGAAGATCCGCAGCTAGAACATCGTCGACATTTCCGTCATGTCGACCATATGACAAACGAAAAGATGTGGGTAGAGGGCACTCGCTTCGCTATGAGCAGATCTAGCGACGACATAAC
>DGLO01000148.1:12883-15656 GCA_002388005.1 Candidatus Neomicrothrix sp. UBA4542 | reverse complement strand
GCGGGGTCTGAGATCCCGCTTCAGCACTAAGTTAGGCAACGAGAATTAGGAGGCAGTTTCATTCGTGTTAAGGCAGTGTGAACTGTGTTCTTCCCTATCTAAACGATTAGCCGGCCTGATCGAGGGCCTGGACAAGGTCGTTCACTAGATCGTCGGTTGATTCGATACCGACCGAGATGCGTACTAGGTCCTCAGGTACCTCTAGAGCGGAACCCGCTACGGAGAGATGGGTCATAACCCCAGGATGCTCAATCAACGATTCGACGGCGCCTAGCGATTCGGCGAGAGTAAAGACTCGGGTATTCGTTACCACACGCTCAGCGGCGGCTTGCCCTCCCGCGAGACGAAAGCTCACCATGCCACCGAAGTCACGCATTTGTTGTGACGCAACCTCGTGACCTGGATGATCTTCAAGCCCCGGATACAGCACCTGGGTCACCGCCGGATGCTCGCTGAGGACAGACACGATGCTCTTGGCGTTTTCGCAATGTCGGTCCATGCGAACCGCCAGCGTCTTCACCCCACGCAGCGCAAGGTAACAGTCGAACGGGCTGGGAATGGCGCCGACCGCGTTTTGTAGAAACACCAAATCTTCTGCCAAAGCATCGTGATTGGTAGCAACGAATCCGCCGACCACGTCGCTGTGGCCGCCTATGTATTTAGTAGCAGAATGCACGACCGCGTCCGCTCCTAAGGCCAACGGTTGCTGTAGGTATGGAGTGGCAAACGTGTTATCAACAACCAGCAGCCCTCCCAATTCGTGAACAACGTCTGAAATTGTTCGGATGTCAAAGACCGAAAGCATGGGGTTGGTTGGAGTCTCCAGCCAAACCATCCGGCAATCAGGGTTCCAGACCTCTTTTATTCGATCGGGTTCGGTGAGGTCGACAGCCGCATTACCAACACCCGCGTTTTTCCCGTGAACCTTGTCAATGAGACGGAAGGTACCTCCATAGGCGTCATTACCAAGCAAGATCTGGGAACCTGGGTTCAGTTGCCGGAGCAACGCATCTTCCGCGGAAAGCCCACTAGCGAAGGCGAAGCCATACTTGGCGCCTTCGAGCGACGCTACACAGGCCTCGTATGCGTGTCGCGTGGGATTTCCAGTTCGCGAGTATTCGTAGCCGTGTCGTGGCGACCCGGGAGCTTCCTGTGCAAAGGTCGTCGACATTGCAATGGGCGTGACTACGCCGCCGGTTCGTTGGTCATGAGGCTGTCCTGCTCTAATAGCGCGAGTTTCAAATCCGTATTCTTCCGGATCTTCAAAGCCTGAGAGGAGGGGGTCGCCGCCCATCATTTCTCTTGAACCTCCGTGTCGCCAGAAATAGTTTGCAGTAGCTCAGCACGCTCCAACAAGGTTCGCGGCTTTCCGCTATCGAGCACAAGGACTACCGGGGAACGTTCAATTTTCTGCACAGCAGCTCCTACCGTTTCGCCGATGCCGATGATCGGTAAGGGTGGATCCATTAGCTCCTCAACCGAACGATCAAGAATGCCCGTTGCCTCAAAGGACTTCTCTCTTAGCGAATCTTCCGATACCGAACCGAGTACTTCTGCCGCTGCTATGGGCATTTCACCTTTCGCGACGGGAACATGTGAGAGACCGTGGGCGCGCATGATTTCGATGGCATCGCGGACCGTTGTTTGCGGGGCAACATAAGGCAACGCAAGGTTGTCTTGGAGTTTGACTCCAATGAGATCAGCTACCGTCAAACCTTCTTGATGGGTAAATCCCATATTGGCCATCCACTCTTTGTCGAAGACTTTGCTCAGGTACCCCCGGCCGCTGTCCGGGATAAGCACTACTACTAAGTCCTCGCTGCTAAGGCCTTCCGCTACTCGCAAGGCCGCGGCGACTGCGGTTCCACCAGATCCACCAATCAGAATGCCTTCTTCTTTGGTCACTCGATGAGCCATGGCGAAGGACTCCGCATCACTGACTGCAATGGCCAAGTCCACGACCTTGGGGTCGTACGTGTCCGGCCAAAAGTCTTCACCTACGCCTTCAACGAGATATGGCCGGCCGTTGCCGCCCGAGTAGACCGAATTAGTGGGATCGGCGGCAATGATTTGTACTGTCGAACGTTGCTCTTTGAGGAACTTCCCTACGCCCGTGATGGTGCCGCCAGTTCCGGCTCCTGCAACAAAATGTGTGACCCGTCCCCCGGTTTGTTGCCATATTTCCGGGCCAGTTGATTCATAGTGGGCTTGGGGGTTTGCCTGGTTGTGGTATTGGTTCGGTCGGTAAGCGTCGGGAACTTCGTTTACCAGACGTTCCGCTGTTGAGTAGTAGGAGCGGGGATCATCGGGGTCAACTGCAACGGGGCATACGACGACTTCAGCGCCGTACGCTTCTAAGAGGCTGACCTTTTCGCTGCTGACTTTGTCGGTCATTACGAATATGCAGTTGTAGCCGCGCTGAGCAGCGACGATCGCGAGGCCGACTCCGGTGTTACCGGAAGTTGGTTCGATGATCGTGCCCCCTGGCTTAAGTAGTCCGGCTTTTTCTGCTTCATCGATCATGGTGACGGCGGGACGGTCCTTTGAACTGCCGCCGGGATTGGTCGTTTCTAGTTTCGCGAGAACTGGGCATGACAGCCCGGCGCCGACTCGAGGTAGACGCACCATCGGTGTGTTCCCAATCAGGTCAAGCACCGATTCAGCAACATCAAGCTCAGAGCTGTTCATACTCCCAGTCTGGCTGTTTCGTGTCTGCTTCACACAGTCAATGGCTGCGTCTCTACGGTGAAAGCGTCGCGCCTATTCCAAGGGG
>DGLO01000148.1:0-12479 GCA_002388005.1 Candidatus Neomicrothrix sp. UBA4542 | reverse complement strand
GTTCATTAGCTGTCAGCCAAGTAGCTCTCGAGCAGCCTGTCTGAATTTCTCCACATTGGCTTCTTTGACGCCCTCGTATCCGCGGATAATGTCGGGCAGTTCGGCCACTGCTAGAGCCTTCTCGTAGGTTTCGGTGCGCAGGTCAGCAAGCACCTGACCAATCATGTCTTGGTACTCCTCCACGAGTGCACGTTCCATCTTGCGGTGGGCGGTGTTGCCGAACAAGTCCAGCGGGGTTCCGCGCAAGAATTTCAATCTTCGCAGCACTCCAAAGGCCAGGTCGCCAGAACGTCCGAGGCCTATTTTTTGGTCAAGGCCGAGGCGTCTCATTGACGGCGGATGGAGCTTGTAGGTGACTTTGCTTGCATCACCGAACTGTTCTTGAACAGCCTGGTGGAACCCTTTCGAACGATGGAGTCGTGCAACTTCATATTCGTCTTTGTAGGCCATCAGCTTGTAGAGATGGCGGGCATAGCTTTCTGACAGGCGCGTGTCCTCACCTAGCGACGCTTCAGCGGATCTAACCTTGCCTACCCTCTCGACGTAGGTGCGCGCATACCCACTGCTCTGATAATCAACCAGATCGGCGGCTCTGATCTTCAAGAGTCGCTCTAGTTCTTCTGATGGGCTAGGTACTGATTGGATGAGGGACTCAACCGCTGTTGAAACCTTGGCCTCGCGGCCGACTTTCCCAACTCTTTCGATGCCCAACTCGTCTATGAAACCGGGTTCGAGGACGATGTGTCGGCCGATTCTGAACGCTTGTGTGTTCAGTTCCACCGCCACCCCATTCAGTTCGATCGCTCGCTCGATCGCCGAAGCGCTGATCGGTACCACTCCGCTCTGGTACGCGGAGCCCAACACAATGATGTTGGCTGGCATGTGCGACCTGAACAGATTGTCGGACAGATTTCCGGCGTCGTAGTAGATGTTTTTTTCAGGGACTGTGGCACTGTCGATAGTCGACTGCAACGCCGACCATTCAGGGTATTCAGCAGTCGTGTCGCGCACCATCGCACCGGTGGGAACCTTGCTTGACGAGACCAAAGCGACAGTGCGGCCGGGCATCGCTTTTTCCAGGTTCACTGGATTTGTTCCGCTTAACAGATCGAACACGATGTAGGCGTCAGCCTCCCCGGTCGCAATTTTATTTGCCTCGCCGAGGACCAGTTCGCTATCAGGTCGACGAATTTTGAGGTTTGACACCACTGGCCCACCTTTTTGGGCGAGGCCCGTTTGGTCCAGTCCGTGCGCCTCTTTGCCGTCCAATAACGCGGCAGTCGCCAACAGCTGATTGACCGTGACGACTCCTGTTCCGCCGATACCCATCATGAGCACGTTGCCTTCATCGAGTCGAGCAGGCTCGGGTTGGTCATCTCCAATTTCGGCTAATGCAAGTGCCGATTTTTCGGGGACCGACCCGCCTGGAATTACTTCGATGAACGCTGGGCAGTCACCGTCAAGGCAGGTGAAGTCTTTATTGCATGAAGATTGATGTATCGCGGTCTTTCGGCCGAATTCAGTTTCGACGGGCTGTACGGAAAGACAGCTGGATTTCTCACCGCAATCACCGCATCCCTCACATACGGCCTCGTTAATGAAGACGCGCATGGTTGGCTCGGCCACCTTGCCTCTTTTTCGGTCACGACGGAGTTCTGCTGCGCAGGGTTGGTCGTAGATGAGGACGGTGCATCCTGGAACATCGCGCAAGATTCGCTGGGCCTCGTCCAATCGGTCTCGGTGCCAAACTTCGGTACCGGCAGCGAAGTGGGGCGCGATCCCATACTTTTCGGTGTCGTGTGTAAGCACCATGATTTTTGAGGCGCCTTCGGCTTCGAGGGATCGAGTGAGTTCGGGGACTTCCATGCCACCGTCAACGTCTTGGCCGCCCGTCATGGCTACAGCCGCGTTGTAAAGAATCTTGAAAGTGACGTTCGTTCCAGCGGCAATCGCTTGTCGGACAGCGAGCGATCCAGAGTGGTGGAAAGTACCGTCGCCGATGTTTTGAAAGCGGTGCTCCATGTTGACGAATGGAGCTGCACCGACCCATTGCACGCCTTCGCCGCCCATCTGTGTGGTGCCTTTGACGTTGCGTGTAGGAGTCATGGAAGCCATGCCGTGGCAGCCAATTCCGCCTCCGGCTTCGGAACCTTCTGGAACCCACGTCGATCGGTTGTGTGGACAGCCTGAACAGAAGTTCGGCGTCCTGTTCGACTGCTTTTTGGTGTCGGGGGCTCCAAGGGCGACGGGGACGGTGACTCGTTCGCGCACCGCAGGTCCAACGGCTTCTTCACCCAACCGTTCGACTAAGAAAGGTCTGATCTTGCGCGCTATGAGGTCAGCGTCCATCTCTCCGTGGCCTGGGAACCAAAATCCGTTGTCGGTATCACGCTTACCGAGGATCACGGGAGCGTCCGTTGAGCCGTAGAGAATTTCCCGCATGAACATTTCAACGAAGGCTCGTTTTTCTTCGACTACGACGATCGTGTCGAGACCTTGAGCAAATTCTCGAACGCCGTTAGGTTCTAACGGCCATACGACGGCGGGTTTATATATTCGTATCCCGCGTTGGTTAAGGACAGCCTCATCGAGGCCCATTCGATCCAATGCTTCTCGCAGGTCGTAGTACGTCTTGCCGGCAGCAACAAATCCGATTCGGGCGTCCGAAGTTGCTCCGCTGACGGTATTTAGACGATTTAGGTGAATAAAAGCGTCGGTTGCTTCAAGGCGTCCTTCATGAATTTCAAGTTCTTGACGGACGGCGAAAGGTCCAAATAGGGCATCTTGTTGCGTGTGTTGCCATGGGCCGCCGTTCCACTCGAAATCGGGTCGTTTCGTTTGGACTCGGCCAGGGCCGACTTTGATGGTTGAGTAACCATCGGCAACGTTGGTGACGATCTTTAGCGATACCCAAAGACCGCTGTATCGCGATAGTTCATATCCAATTCGCCCGTAGTCGGCGACCTCTTGAACGGTTCCGGGATAAAGGATCGGGGTTTGAAAATGAAGCAGTGCGAATTCGGATTCTGATGCCAGCGTCGACGACTTTGAAGCGGGATCGTCGCCAGCGACAAGCAACACGCCGCCCTTCGGGTCTACTCCGCATACGTTCGCGTGTCGTATTGCGTCCCCGGAGCGGTCAACCCCGGGGGCTTTTCCATACCACATGCCTAACACGCCATCGAATTTGCCATCGAAGTTGCGGTTGGCGAGTTGTGAGCCCCATACGGTGGTTGCTCCTAGGTCTTCGTTGAGCCCGGGAATAAATTCGATGTTGTTAGCCGCGAGTTCTTCTGCATTGCTCAGCATTAGCGTGTCGATGCCGCCGAGAGGGGATCCTCGATACCCCGACACCATGGCCGCGTTGTTTAGGCCGTCGCGCCGGTCTGCGCGTAGCTGGTCCATAAGGACTCGCAGCAAGGCCTGGACGCCGGACATTGCGACGTCGCCCTCGTCGCGTACGAATCGGTCTTCAAGTCTGAAGTCGGCTAGTGCCATCGGTACCCTCCCTGACTGGAGGAAAGGATAGTGCCGCTGGGGGTCGGGTCGCCGGTTAGCGCGTCCAAATGGTGTATTTCCTTCTTTCTCATAGGTCTAGCGCGGCTGTTGACGTCGAGACGTTGAGCAGAACGGCCGTTGTCTTGGAAAGAGCGGCTTCAACAATTAGTGGTGTGCGGCGACACGAGGTAGACGTGTCGCTAACAGGAGTGCACATCCATTGGCGAGCCCCGATAATAGGAACGCCCACCGATAGTCCCCCAAAGCATCGTGAAGCAGTTGCGCGATGTAGGGCCCTATCGCGGCCATAGTTCCAGCGGTCGCAAAAATTCGACCCACGATAGCGCCAGCGTGGGCCCTCCCGAAAAGGTCGGCAACAAGAGGCGGAAACACCACTACGCCGCCACCGTACGCGAAGCCGAAGGCTGCTGCCGAGGGATAGAGCAACCAAAGACCGTTACTGCATGCCATGCCAACAAAAGATGCTGTTTCAATACCCAAGGCCAAGGTAACTGCGGTTTTGCGCCCTATGCGGTCAGATACCGGTCCCATGGTTAAGCGCCCGACCAGCCCACCTATGCCGATAGCTGAAATCACCGTGGAAGCAGTTTGCAACGAGGCACCCAAGCTCTGAGCGAATTGGACCCCATGTATGAAGGGTATGAAGACCGCTAAAAACGTGAGAGCGTACATTCCAAAAATTTGCCAATAAGTAACGCTTCTCCATGCTTCCGCCGGACTTACCCCGGAGAGCGACTCCTCCACTGGATGCATAGGTGACATCTGTGGACCGTCGGGCAGCTGTCCGACGGTTTCGGGGTCGCGCTCGAGTATGAACGAACTCAACAGCATGCAGGCGCCTCCGAAAATTGACATGCTCACAATTGCGACCCGCCACCCATAGGCATTCACCAGCAACGCAGCGACGGGAGGAACGACAATGTTCGCGAGACTCCCCCCCGAGGTCGCGATTGCCGTTGCCAACCCTCGCCGAACAACGAACCAGCGCACCACGGTGGCATTACATGGCACCCAGGAGCAGCTCATCCCTAAAGGGGCAACGATGCCCATACCGAGGGCGACGACGGTCAGACTGTTCGAGGTCGCCCACAACAGGTATCCGCTAGTAAGCAGAACTGACCCCGTTGCAACGATTGGGCGTGGACCCCAGCGGTCAGTCAGCCAGCCACTAACCGCGGATAGGGCGCTGTATAGCCCTATATAGATGGCGAAGATCAGTTGAAGTCGGGTCTCGGACCAACCTGTGTCCGCTACCACATCGCCGACGAATGTTCCGAAACTGAATTGAATGCCGTAGACGACAAACAAGACCGTGAACGCGGCTCCAACGATGCGCCAACCAAAAAAGGGGCGCTCGGCTGCGGAAACCGAGTAGATCACAACCTTGGTTAACGGTCCCCCGGAGCCATGTAAAACCAGATGGGGTTCGGTTCGTCGGCGTCAGCCATGGCTTGTCGAGCCGCCATGACTACTTTGCCAGCTTCGGTTTCGTCAAGAAACCAGCGCGTCCCAGCCCAGGCCGACGGAGCATGGTCCGATAGCGCCAAAGCGGCGGTTTCGTAATATCCGCGGATGTCTTGGCTAACTCGTGATGGGATCCCGGGCACGCCTGCTTCTTTCCACGGAGTCCCTTCCGCGATCTTTACAAAGGCGTCGATTGCAATTGTTATTTCGTCCGCCTGAATGGCCCTTCCTGCCCCAATTCGGTTTCCATATTGAGCTATGGAGCGTTCATATGCGGGCTGCAGGCCATTCACCTCGTCAATGGCTGGGTGGAGATCAGGATCATGTCGCGGCGGCATTGGACATGCCATAACCTCGGTTTCATCATCAATGATGCTGACGTCATATTCCGCGAAAATTGGTTCTGAGCTGTCCAGCAACTCGAAAGCTCTGGCCAACACGCGATGTTGAAATTCTGAGTCAGAAGGAACGCCAAGTGGTCTCCCCAGGGGGAAATCGCACCAGAGACCTCTCGGAGGCGCTGTTGCCTCTATCTGACTCTTGATGGAACCAAGGGCAATAGTGGCGATACCTTCAGCTTCGAAGATGTGTGCGAGCGTACTCACGGTACGCGTACAAAGAGGTCAGACAGGTGTCAGTATGACCACATCAACGTCTTGTTCCTTTAAGAACTTGGCTCCTGAAGGTCCGCTGTCAAGCCTTATTGCCGATAGGTCAAATTGGTTACCGGCGTAGGCAAGGTGCTCCTCGGCTACTGAGCCAATAATTCCTTGTGCCGCTAGTTCATCGAGGCGGTCGATCGGAAATACCGTGTTGATGTCAAGAGCGAAGCCCGTTGCGTCAAAATTTGGACTCCAGTGTCCCATCACGTAATCGCGAGCCTCGGATCTCAAGATTCGATAGCCAGTGTCCATGGGCGAGAAATCTTCGTCGTCGGGGTGATGGAGTGATGCAGAGGTAACAATCGCGACCTTCGCTTCGTTCAGGGGAACCGGGACTGTAAAGGCCGTCTCTTCGAACTTGACGCCATCAAGATTGGCCGTCATTGCCTTGATATCGCTGTCTGCCATGGCTCAGAGGCTACGTCACTTCACTTATTGGTGCAGCAACACTCAACGAGGGTCCGTGGATAGCATCGCGACACCTCCGACAACAAGAACGCCGCCACCCAGTTCGATAAGGCTAAATCGGTCACCTACGAGTAGCCAACCAAAGAGCACTCCAAAGAACGGGGTCAAATAAGCGACGGCTGCGCCTTGGATCGCGGGAGCGCGTCGCAAAACCGTGGCGAATAAGACAAACGTCACCGCCAACGACGGGATCCCTGCGTACAGGAGCGGCAACGCAAGTCCCCAACCTATTTCGGTGTCGGACCAGCTTTCGATAAAGGGAACTGCCGCATGCAGGCAAATCGCTGACAGCAGTATCTGACAGGTGACAAGCATTAGCGGGCTAATTTCAAGCGCAGCCGGGAGCCTTTTGTTTAAGACAGCACCTAACGCCCAGCTGACACTTGAGATCAACGCAAAAAGAATTCCTAGAGTTGTGTTGCCGGATCCGAGTGCCGGGATTGCTAGGAAGACCGCTCCAAAAAGACCTACCACCAGACCGGCGCGACCGCGACGTCCTGGCCGCTCGGCTAGAACTCGCACGGCGATCATCGCTGTGAACAAAGGCATGGTCGCGGACAACATTGCCGACAATCCAGGTGAAAGACGGGAGATCGCTAATACCAGGAATCCGCTGGAGATCGTCGTAATAGATAGGGAAATCCACCAGATGGCTCGCCACTGCCGTCGGGTGTTTGGTAGCCGTTCCCCACGAGCAAACGCCACCAGGAGCAAAAATGGTGCACCGATTGATGCTCGAAGAGCGGCCAGCGCGAGGGGCGACGTGTAGTCCAGAGCGCGTTTCATGACCGTGTAGTTCAAGCCAATCAGGAGCGCCGTCAGAACGACTAGTCCGATGGTTACAAAATCCGAGGTGTTCGCTGTTGCGAGGTTCCGTTTGCGCGAGTCGGTCACGCGCCCTCAAGTAAATCGAAGGATCGTTGGCGGAGACGGCGCATGCCTTTGAGCCAGCGGTCTGGATCTGCTGCTTTTCGCTCCGTGTACGTCTTTACCTCGGGGTGAGAAAGAATCAGGAAACGTTCTTCTTGAACTGCCTCAGTGATCACATCGGCGACATAGTCGGCTTCGACAATGCCGTCGGTACCACCGTCTCCCAACTGTTTGGGCGCCATGGCGGTGTTCACGCCTTGGGGGCACAAAACTGAGACTTTGATGCCATCGTCTCCATGGGTTATTGCAAGGGCTTCTGCAAGCTTGATACAGGCAGCCTTTGTCACCGAATATGGCGTGGAGCCCACAGCCGCTAATAGTCCAGCGGCGCTAGCTGTGTGTATGAGGTAGCCATCTCCGCGAGCTGTCATCGAGGGCAGTACCGCCCGCGCCGCGTACACGTGGGACATGACGTGCAACTCCCATTGGGCTTGCCAAGCCTCATTGCTGGCCTCGACTCCTCCTTCGACACCAGCGCCCGCATTGGAGAAAAAGATGTCGATGGGACCGAGGGTCGTTTCTGTTTCTTCCACCAGTTCGGCTATGGCTTGTTCGTCCGTGACGTCAAGTCGCGCGCCTACACAGCCCAATTCGTCCGCTACTAGGTGTGCTGCTTTCTCGTCGTAATCGGCCACCACGACGCCCCGAGCTCCCTCCGCAACCCATTTTCGGGCCGTGGCAGATCCGATGCCACCGCCGCCTCCGGTAATGATTGCAACACGATCTTTAATGTCCATGGTGTCGACCCTAGATCGGGGACACTAGGGAGTGCTCAACTCTCGGCAACACCGTTCTTGGTGCGCATCGCGGCATACGCGATTTCGTCAACTTCGTGTGCTCCCAGAAATCTTCCGGGGCTAGCGCCATCGACATGGCCCATGATTCCTTTGTAAAGCCCGAACCCGCAAAGCGCCGCTAGGCGTTGTGGCATTGCCTTCACGTCATCGGGAGCGAGGCTGTAATACTGGTTTTGTTGCTGACGCAGATATCCCTGGCAGTACTGAACGCTGATACCTAATCGCCAGTCGTTATTTGTTGTATTCGCTCCCCCACAATGCCAAGTTCCTCCATTTAGGATCAACACCGAGCCAGCTTTCATTTCGGCCGGTATGTGTTCAATCTGCTCACCTTTTCCGGGTTCATGGTCAAATCTGTGAGAACCGGGAACGATTCGAGTGGCCCCGTTTTCGTCTGTGAAGTCCGTGAAGGCCCAGATGGTCGTCACCATGAACGGGATGCGGGGTCGGCTAACAGTGACTAATCCATCGTCGCTGTGGAGGCCTTGGTGAACTTCGCCGGGGCCAATGTGCATGCATGTGGTACCTGACAAGATGCATTCATCGTCTAAGAGATGTTCGGGAAAGGGAAGCACATTTTCATGTGTAGGTAGTTTCCAAAACGCTCGATCTTTCCCCAAAAGGTTATACATGCGCTTAGTGGCGTAGCCCTCGGCGCGATTGCCACGCGGCTGCACCTCAAGGTCGGCTTCAAGTCGAGCGACCGTTTCCCGCACTTCCTCAATGAGGTCTTGTTCGATCGCGTTCTCGATAATGCAGTAGCCGTCGTCTTCGATGGTTTGAAGATGTTGAGACAAGGTCGCCGTATCCATAACAAGATTCTCGCAGCTTAAAAGCAGTAGTGGCGGTTTACTGCGAGACTGACGGCTATGGCGGTCGCTTCGGAGCCAAGAAGAATGGTTCTGAACGCTTTTTCTATGAACTGTGTGAGTCACATTCAACAAGGGATGTGGACGAGGGCAGATACCCGTCAGGTCGAATTTGGCTCTCTCGATCCATGGATTGAACTCGCAAAAGTCGCTGAGAAAGGCTGCTTCGACACCATCTTTCTGGCCGACGTGATTGGGCTCTACGACAATTACAAGGGGAACGCGGACACGTCGTTTCGAGAAGCTATGCAGGTCCCGGTCAACGACCCAATGCTCCTGATTCCTGCAATGGCCGCAGTGACAGAACACCTTGGGTTCGCTTTCACCAGTTCCATCTTGCAGGCTCACCCGTTCACGTTCGCTCGACAGCTTTCGACACTCGATCACTTAACTGATGGCCGCGTCGCTTGGAATATCGTGACCTCATATTTGCCTAATGCGGGTAGCAACCTTGGTTTCGATGGTCTACCCGGTCACGAGGAGCGCTACGCGCGAGCTGATGAGTACCTGGAAATCATTTACAAGCTTCTAGAAGGAAGCTGGGCCGACGACGCCGTCGTCAATGACCGACAACGGCGGATGTATGTAAATCCTGATCGTGTTCGGCCGATTAATCATCGTGGCCCCCACTACGACGTCGCGGGGCCGCATTTGTCGGCCCCCTCACTTCAGAGAACTCCAGTCCTATTTCAAGCTGGCATGTCAGAGACCGGCAGGGAATTTGCCGCTCAACATGCTGAATGTGTGTTCGTCGTTGGCTCTTCGCGCAGCGGGCCAGCGATAGCGGCAGATTTACATCAGCGCGCGCTGTCGTATGGGAGAAGTGATTCTGATCTCATGCTCATCGGAGGGGTTGCGCCGATTGTCGGGGGCACGGAAGCTGAGGCTCTGGAGAAACGCGACGAGTACGAAAAGGATCTATCTATTGAGGCGGGTTTAGCTCATATCAGCGGCAATATTGGAGCGGATTTGGGTGACATTGACCCCGCCGAGCCTCTCGAAAATTTTAGGACGGAAGGCGTGCAGGGGTTCGTGAAAAACTTGCTGGACTCCGCGCCACCTGGGACAAGGACGATGGGAGATTTGGTTAGATCGAACCTCGCAGGCGCTTGGTTGGTGGGTTCCGCGGAACAGGTAGCGGACGAACTGCAACGAAGGTTTGAAAGCGGTCTCGATGGATTCAACTTGACCTACACGGTGACTCCGGGAACTTTCGTTGACTTTGTAGAGGGAGTGGTCCCGATCTTGCAGGAGCGTGGCCTGGTACAAACCGAATATTCAACGGGCAGTCTTAGGCGGAAGTTGTTCGGCAGCGACAAACTGCCTGCAAGTCACCCAGCCGCAAAGTTTCGTTTCTGAACTCAGTTCTCCAACTGCTCATTTCGGCCGCTTCCTCGAGCAATAGCTGCTGCAGCCAGCGAAAGGAAGAGCATGCCGGCCCAGGCTGTCTCATACCCGCCGGTCGCGTCGGCTGCTAAGCCTGTAAGAAAGCCTCCCAGGGTAAGCCCCGCCATGAAACCCATTACGACTCGTCCGCTGGCGCGCCCTGATTGATTGGCGGGCACTCCAATAATGATTGAAAGCATCACGACTGCGTTCCATGCGTTAAGACCGACTGCGGAGAGAACCGCAGCTGGCCACATAATCCATTCACCGACTCCAACCGCTAGGAAGAGCATGGCCATGACAACCGCAGTAAATAACGACTGGATCGTTAAGGCAGAAGATGGAGCCACTCGATGTTCTGCCAGATGCGCCCAGACGATTCGCGTGGCGATTGCAAGGCCGCCCGGAAGACCTGCGATTATCCCGGCCTTTACGTTCGACATGGCCAACGAATTTTCGGCAAACAGCACTAGGTATCGGCTAACTCCTCCGACTACACATCCCATGAGTAAGGAATAAATCGAAAGTAGGTGCACCGAACGGGGTAACGCCGTTGATGACGTTTCGACAGAATCGCTCGCGTTGTCTCCAATTCGGAGTCGGCTATCTGGGAGCGCAAACGCTGTCACCGTGGCCAGGGAGAGCGCTACAACCGCGTACAGGCCGATGGCTAGACGCCAGCTAGACCAGATACTCAGAATGGGTAGGGTGAAGCCACCGACCAAGATCGCGAGTTGCACTCCCGATTGCTTTATTCCAGTCACAGTGCCGCGGCGACCTTCTGGCGCTCGTTCAGATATCAGTTTGTTGGTCGCAGGGTTACAGGCGCCTTGTCCATATCCGGAAATGAAGAGCCCCAACATCAGCCCGACGACTGAAGTTGCGATCGCGACTATCAACAGCCCGATCCCCGAAGAAAGCAGCACTAGAACACACGACCATTTACCCCCATATCGATCACTAAAGCGACCGGAAAGGGGTGCACATAACGCGCCTACGATGGTGTTCACTGAGACGCCCGCACCGAACATCGTCAGCGACATACCAAGATCGTTTGCCAATGCCGTCGCTACGACGGCCGTTCCTACTATTGGAAATGCTCCCAACGCCATTGTCAGGACCAAAACCGTTATGAGCACTGAGGAACTGAGACGCGTCGACGAAATCTTCGAAGCGTCAGACAGTGGCACGGTGTGCACCCTACGCTGACGGGCGATGTCAAAGCGGCAAGTCCTTATCCCTCACATCGCATACGACCGGATCCGTTCGAGACTCGACGAACTTCCCCACGACGTAGCCGTTCTTTGCTGGTCATCCACGGGGGTCAACTGGGCTGATGGATCTCCGGTGGCCGCAAATGAGTACGTCCCTGAGGCGGGTTGGATTGCGATTGACACGATGTTCTCGGGGGATTTCCCATCTTTTGCCGCCGCCTTACTGGAACCGGGAACAGTTCGTTGGGTTCAGTCCTGTTTGGCGGGTATCGATGCGCCACCCTTGCTCAATATTCTCAAGGCTGGGATCCGGCTGAGCAACAGCGATTCGCCTAACGCTGGAGTGGCTGAATATGTGATGGCGGCGGTTATGCATGTTCAACACAACTGGACGGCTCGTCGCGACAATCAGCGGAACGCGAAATGGGCGCAAGGCGGTTGGAAAGAGATAAGCGGATCAAAATGGGTTGTTGTTGGTTTTGGCTCAATTGGCGGCGAGATCGCTAAGCGAGCCCGTCCTTTTGGCGTCGAGGTCATCGGGGCTCGAAGGACGAAGGTTGAAGATATTCGCGCGGACGAGATGATCACCATGGATCGGATCAATGAGGTCTTACCGTCCGCCGATGCTGTGGTCGTGGCCTGCCCGCTCACCGATGAGACGCTCGGTCTAGTCAACAGCGACTTTCTTTCTCAGATGCACGAGGACGCGATTCTGATCAACGTGTCTAGAGGGCCCGTGGTTGATACTGCTGAGCTCGTAGCGGCGTTGGATTCGGGGAGACCCGGGCACGCGATTCTTGACGTGTTCGAAACAGAACCGCTTGACCCTGCAAGCCCACTTTGGGACCATCCAGGGATAACCCTTACATCCCATATCGCGGGGGCGGGCTCCGGAATTATCGAACGCGGCGATGAAGTTTTTCTTGAACAGTTAGACGCGTATCTCGCGGGCCGTTCCTTGCGATTGGAGGTCGAAAAGTGAAATCGGAAACGATGTTGCCTTTGGGGAAAGTCGATCCAGGCTTGCGAGAGCCAGATACGCCACTCGACGTTGGAACCATCGTTGAAGGGGCAGCCGTAGTTGAAGCACTCGGGTATGACGGGCTAGCAGTCGAGGAGTGCAAAGACGACCCCTACCAGCAGCTAACGCTCGCTTCGGTCAATACGACC
>DGLO01000034.1 GCA_002388005.1 Candidatus Neomicrothrix sp. UBA4542 | reverse complement strand
AAATAGGGCGAGATGAACGCCGTGACAACGACGAGTCCTGCGTCGCAAAAAAGGCGTGCTACCTCACCAACGCGGCGAATGTTTTCGGTTCGATCGGAAGGGGTGAAGCCTAGATCGCTGTTGAGGCCGAATCGAATGTTGTCACCATCTAAGACGTAACTTCCAATTCCGCGCGAATGAAGCGTTGCCTCCAAAGCTAAGGCGAGCGTTGACTTGCCGGACCCGGAGAGACCAGTGAACCAAACGGTGCAGGATCTGTGACCAAATCGCTGGCTTCGGGCTGTCCCGTCAATAGTTCCCTGCGATCTGGTGATGTTGGTCGACGTCGGGTGTTCAACCATCGATAAAGCCCTTCTCGGTGAGCAACGAGATGATTTCGAGTACCGATTGATCAACTGTCATGTTCGAAGTATCTAGCCGAAGGTCTGCATCTTTCGGTGCTTCATAGGTTGCCGAAACTCCCGGGAAGTCGTGGATTTCGCCGCGTTCAGCCGCTTCGTAAAGACCACTAGTGTCTCGATCCCGACATACCGAGATGGGGGTATCGAGAAAAACCTCGATCCATTGGGCATCTCCCACCAGTTGCTGCGCTCTTGAGCGAGAGTCAGCCTCAGGAGCGAGTAAAGCGGCAATAGCGATCAAACCCTGGCTATTCATTAGCCGTGCCACTTCAGCGACACGACGCAGGTTTTCTGATCGGTCCTCGGAAGTAAAGCCGAGATCCTTGCTGATGCCGAGACGAACGTTTTCGCCGTCTAATCTCACGATCGAATTCCCTCGGTCAAACAGATAGCGTTCCAACGCCGTCGCGATGGTGCTTTTCCCGGCGCCCGTCAATCCAGTTAGTAGGACCGTGCAAGGCCGTTGTCCGTATCGAAGCTGCCGTTCTTTCGCTGTGATAGTCGAAGTTTGAACTTCGAGTGTCTCATCTGGGGATCTATCCCAGGGAGATATAGGAACGGAAATCATCCCAGCCGCCAACGTGGCATTGGTGATTCGGTCGATAAGAACAAAGGAACCTTCTGACCTACTGGTTGCGTAGGGTTCGAAAAGCAACTTTCGATCACTGCTTATCGCACAGCGAGCGACCTCATTGAGTTCTATCTGAGCCGCCGGAACCATCTGCGTGGTATCGACATCCACACGATGTCGAATCGTGTCAACGCTGACGTTGGCTGTCCCAAGTCGCGATTGCAGCCTCATCTGCTGACCAGGGGTCAACGCGGCTTCTGCCATCCAAATGATCATCGCTTCGATCGAGTAGTCGAAGTGAACGTTTTCGCCTTCGCGGACTAAAAGGTCCCCACGGCTCATGTCGATCTCGTCGACAAGAGTAATAGCGACTGATTCCCCCGCCGAAGCGACCTGGAGGTCCTCCCTGTAACCCACTATTCGATCAATGCTGGAAGACACTCCCGACGGGAGAGCAGTAACGCGTTCGCCTGGTCGGATCTGCCCTGAGGTAATGGTTCCGGCGTAGCCCCGGAACGCTGAAGGAGCCCGCAGAACGAGTTGAATCGGGAGACGGAATTCATCCAGCCGATATGACACTTCGATTTCCACTGCATCGAGATAATCAATCAAAGTCGGTCCCTCAAACCAAGGCATCGCCGAACTCGACTTGACGACATTGTCGCCTTCAAGGGCTGAAATCGGAATGAACTCGACTGATCGAACATCAAGAGTTTTGGAGTAGTCGCTGTAGTCGGCAACGATTTCTGAGAAACGCTCCTCGGAATATTCGACGAGATCCATCTTGTTCACTGCTAACACCAGGTGTTCTACGCCAAGGAGCGCCGCAATATATGAGTGACGCCGGGTTTGCTGCAGTATCCCTTTCCGAGCATCCACCAGAATTACCGCCAGATCAGCAGTCGATGCTCCGGTCGCCATATTTCGGGTGTACTGCTCATGCCCCGGGGTATCAGCAATGATGAAATTTCGATTTTGCGTTGCGAAGTGCCGGTAGGCGACGTCGATGGTGATTCCTTGCTCTCGTTCCGCCTGCAACCCGTCTGTCACCAAGGCTAAGTCGAGTTGGGTTGTGTCCGTTCCGATTCCGGAGTCCTCCGCCAATGCGGCTATGTGATCATCGGCGATGAGTTGTGTGTCATAAAGCAAACGACCGATGAGGGTCGATTTTCCATCATCGACGCTCCCGCACGTCAGGAACCGCACCAAATCTTTTTCAGCGCGTTGTTCGAGGTAAGCGCTGATATCAGATTCGATAAGCGGATCGCGAGTGAACATCAGAAGTAGCCCTCGCGTTTTTTTTCTTCCATCGACCCGGTCTGATCGTGGTCGATCACTCGTCCTTGACGCTCAGAACTCCTGGCCAACAACGTTTCCTGAATTACTTCCAGCACTGTCGACGCCTCAGATTCGACCGCTCCCGTTAACGGGTAACACCCCAACGTTCTGAAGCGCACCGATCGCATTAGAGGTTGCTCTCCGGTCGCCATCGGGAAACGATCGTCGTCAATCATGATCAGGTTCTGACCGCGACTCACTACCGGTCGAGAGGCGGCAAGGTACAGCGGAACAATTTCTATGTTCTCAAGGTGGATGTAGTGCCACACATCTAGTTCGGTCCAATTGCTGATGGGGAAAACTCGAATGTTTTCGCCAGCTGAAATTCTTCCGTTGTAAAGATTCCACAGTTCAGGGCGCTGATTCTTAGGGTCCCACCGATGATTGGAGTCTCGAAAACTAAAGATCCTCTCCTTGGCCCGTGAACGTTCTTCATCTCGACGGGCACCACCAAAAGCCGCGTCATAGGTCCCCTCGGTTAGTGCTGCTTTCAGCGCTTGGGTCTTCATAATGTCGGTGTAGGTGTGGGACCCATGATCGAAGGGGTTGATTTGAGCTTCTACCCCTTTGGCGTTGGTGTGCACGATGAGCTCAATATCGAGTTCCGCGCAAATTCGGTCTCGAAATGAAATCATCTCTTTGAATTTCCATGTCGTGTCAATGTGGAGCAACGGAAAGGGAACCCTCCCTGGGTGGAAGGCTTTGCGAGCTAGGTGCAACAGAACTGACGAATCCTTCCCTATGGAGTACAACATGACTGGACGTCGAAATTGGCTGACGACTTCCCGAAACACGTAGATCGCTTCCGATTCCAGGGACTCCAGATAGCGACGGCGGTGGTCAGTAAGCGATGAATTTTGCAAAGTGTCGCTACCTACTTTCATGCCACGTCGCGCTCTGCGATGTTAGAAGTCCTTAGCTGGTAAGGCCACAAGCATCACTTGACTCGGAGTCACTTTCTAGCGGCTTGACAGCGGCTCATAACTCGGCGACGCCTCACTTGCCGGCGGGGACAGGTAGACAGTGACTGCGCCTTCCTGTTCGAACGCTTGAGGGGCGCCATCTGGTATTTCACCCAGGAGATACCTTTGACCACCATTTACGAACTGCCACATCCCTCGGCCATCGCGGTCGATCTCGTCAAGTCCCTCCACGGTGGGATCCCACCAAATTTCAGCAATATCGTCAACACCGTGGTAATCAGGTTCCTGTGAATCGGGCCAACGATCTTTGTCCCCGTAAGAAAGGCTGGGAGCAGTTAACGCGCTTCTCGTAGGGTCAGCGGAGAACAGAGCTTCGTTGAAGCCTTCAATCGTTAGCTCTGGTCCGACCCCTTGCAGAACGGCGTAGAACAGACCCGGTGCCGGATCAATAATTCCGATGTTGTCGTTCGCACGTGGAGGCTCACCATGGAACCATTCGTAGAGGAAGTGCGAAGAGGCAACAGTCCTGTCGACTCGAGCGCTTAGGTTCGAAATACCGAATGCGTGAGACCACTGTTCTTGGTGGTATGTCCGAGCGAATGCAGTTGTGTCAACCAGCACTGACCCGGTCACAATCCACTCTGGCCAATAATCCTGCGCAGCTGCTTCGTTGGTGAAATCGCGAGGTGCAATCGGATCACCGTTAAAGATGACCGACGTCACACCGGCTTCTTTCATTCTCGCGATGACCGTACCGGCTGATTCTTGGAGAGTGGCTGGGTCGAGAATGTAGGACTGCGATTCGACCACTTCTACGTCATATTCCGCTAGGAGTTCTTCGAACTGTGCATTGGAGTCGACTGACGCTCGACTCGCGAGATTCCATATTCGACCGAATCGTCGTTCCTGACCGCGCATTGAAGCATCCCCAGCGTGGATAGCAGGGTCTCCTGCCAATCGTTTTCCGATGTATTCGGCGACCATCATGTTCAACTGTTGAGGCCCTTTCCCTAAGGTGTAGGCCATACCTGGTCGCTCGCGGTAGTACTCCGGTGTCTGTCCGGGGCCACACGAAATGCAAGGTATTCCTCTGGCATGTAGCTCTTCCGCAAACGCGTTCGTGAGAGTTGGGCCGCCAATCACCATGAAGGGGTCAAATTCTTCGTCGACCTTCACAGCGTCGGCTCGTGCCGCCGCGGGATCCAGGATGTTGCCCGAGCCAATCATTATTGTTAGGTCGACACTTCGCCCGTAGGTCTCGTAATAGGTCTCGTAATACTCGACCAGTCCACGGATCGTGTGCTCGTCATCGGCAGTTGTGTCGTCGTTGTAAATAGCTGACGTGAGGTAAGCCATAATCGGGTCCACGTCTTGAGGAAGCCACCAAACGATTCGAATGCTGTCTTCAGTTACGCCTCGGTCCGTGGCCCCACCGTTCCATCCCTCATATGGTGCGGCGCAAGCACCAGCGAAGAAGCTGGGAATGGCTAAGGTTCCTCGGTCAGTGTCACAGCGCTCACCCCAGTCGATGTCTAGCCCGAGTTCTTGTGCCCGATCGAAGAACATAACCCCAGGTCTGAAACCGGTATCAGGACCCCAGTCTGTGCCGAGTGCTCTTGGTGCGGTAGTCGCCGGAGCCACTTCCTCAGATTCTGGCTCCCCACCGTCCTCAGATGGCTTCTCCGCCGCCACACTGCTCTGTTCAGCCCCGTCATCGACTTCGACAGAGGATGATTTCTGTGTAACTGGTTGATCTGCGTCATCGTCGCCGCCGCCAGTGACGACGACAACCACCACGACAACTGCTGCCACTAAAAGGGCGAACAGCGGGCCGAATTTACGAAGGGAAGCGCCTTGTCCTACTGGTTCCATCTCATCAGGTTGTCATGTCATTTGAATCAGTGCGACCAGATCGCTTCAACGCTGCCTCGGAACGGCCGAGATAGGCGGTGATGACCTGATCATCGTCGAACACCTGTTGTGCTGTTCCTTCAGCTATGACGCTGCCCCTGTCTAGTGCAATTACTCTGTCCGCTATTTCTGCGACGAGGGTCATGTCATGTTCGATGACCATCAACGCCGCGTTCAGTTCTTGCCTCATTTGGAGCAGAATTCCGCCCAACGCTTCAACCTCGCTTTGAGCTATTCCGCTTGAGGGTTCGTCCAACAAGATGACGGAGGGTTGATGAGCCGCTACACAGGCAAGGTCCACGATCCGCCGAGTTCCTGTCGACAGTTCAGCGACGAGCTTATGGGAGAAGGCATCGAGACCAAATTTGGATATCAGTTCGTCCACTCGGTGGCCGATGCGTTGTTCGCTGTCATACGCCATCGGCAGGTGTAGCGCTGCAGTCACTGGATCACCCCAACGAATCCACCGTTCTAGTGACACGGCTAGGGTTTCTTTGACCGTCAGTGTCGGAAACATGCGCGCGCCTTGAAAGCTTCTGCCCAAACCTTGGCGGGACCGCACACTGGGCGCATGGCGAGTGATGTCCTGTCCACCCAAGAAGACTTGGCCTCCTTCGATGGGCGTCGATCCTCCGATTAGGTCGAAAAGCGTTGTTTTGCCTGCGCCGTTAGGTCCGATGAACGCGACCACCTCGTTTGGGTGCACCTCAAAGGAGACGTTGTCGACCGCTCGAATTCCTCCAAAGTGACGCGTCAGTGATCGAGCTTCTACAACCGGAACTTTTTCATTATCTATCGCTCTTGCTTCCGTGGAGGTTGCCAAAGAAGAGGGCTCCGCGAGAAACACGGCGCGCAACAGGTCGGCCCGCTCCCGAAGTTCTGGCGTAGGCCCTCTGAAGCGCACCCTTCCCCGTTCAAGAAAGTAAGCCGTGTCCGCGATGTCCAACGCAAGATTGGCGGATTGTTCAACTAAAACAATGCTGACCCCAGATGCGGCTATGTCACGAACCATCTGAAGGAGGCGTTCCACGACTACCGGTGCCAACCCTAGAGATAGCTCATCAATCATTAGAAGTCTGGGGCGAGTGAGCAGCGTCATACTCAATGCGAGCATCTGTTGCTGTCCACCGGAGAGGTCAGCGGCCACCGATTCTCTGCGATCGCGAAGTTCGGGAAAGGTGTCAAATATTTGTTGATGGTCCGATTGAAGGCCGGTTTGATCTCCTCGGCGCATCCAACCAGCCGCGTCCAGATTTTCCGCGACAGTGAGGCTCGGGAAAACCCCGGCGTCTCCGGGCATTTGAATGATCCCATGCCTCGCTATTTCGTTAGGCGGGGCGTAGGTGGTGTCCCGACCATCAAAGATCACCGCACCACGGTCGGCCGCCACGACGCCGGAAATAGCGCGGAGCAACGTCGACTTTCCTGCCCCGTTTGTTCCTAAGAGCGCGACAATTTCTCCTTCCTCGACTTCGAAGTTCACGTCGTGGAGAACTTGAATTCCGTCGTAACTGACTTGGAGGTCCTGACACAGCAGCAACTTGATGCGGCCGTTTCGTCGTTCTTGAAGGACTTCGGATCTTGCCAAGGCGGTTTTTCGTACTTGCTCCACGTCGCGGCTAATGACATTCCCGCCGCTTGCGATCACCAGTCCCCCAATAAAGAACACAGGAACCATCATCACCATTCCCGTTCGTATCCCCCAGTTGTCCGCTATCCATCCAATGAAAGGAAGTACGAGAAGGCCTGGAAGAACCCACAGGGATCCCATCGAGAATCCGACGGATCGAGCTCGCGGTGGAATTGCTAGCGACAGGGCAGCGATGATGCCGGGTCCAACGATGGCCAGACACAACGCAATGATTACATTGGCGGCGATCGCAATACCCAAGTTCGGCACTACCGCGAAAATTCCCGAAAGGATAGCGGTGATGGTGGAAACAACTGCTAAGAACCGAAGGATGCGTCCGGGGTCGCGTTCAACTACTCGAGAGGCGACCTGGGCACCAATAATTAAACCGATGAGCTGGCCGGGTTCTGCTGCTGCAGCGACAATGCCACGAGCGCGCTCGTCCAGCCCATATGCCTCCAAATAGAGCAGGTTCGCCAGGGTGCCGAAGCCAATCAGGGAGGCCGCTAAGAAGGGCGTCGCCGCAAATATCCGGCGAAGAGACTCGATTTTCCAGCACATTCGCCATGCTTCGGAGATGGATGGAGGCGCTTCTTCTGTCGCCGCTGCTGACGCGTCACCTCCTGCCAGACGTCGCTCATGTGAACCCCTAATTGGTTCTTTCAATTTCAGCCCCATCACCACGACCAGCAGTGTTGGGACGGCAAACAGCAGAAACGGTGTGCGCCACCCCCAGTAGTACGCGGTAAAGCCCGCTAGGAGTGGGCCCAACGTTGCTCCTACTGCGTTGGCTCCGCGGTGAAAGGCGTAGGCCCGGGGTCGATCTTTGGGAGCGAACCAGTCTGCTATCAGCGAGTTATGTGTCGGATCGTTCACGGCTTTGCCGATTGCGGATCCGGTCCGTGCGATAGCGAGAGTGATGACGCCGGCCGCGAGACCTGTCCCAAACGAAAAGCATGCCCACAAAGTTGCGCCGATTAACGCCAACCTCACTCGGGGCGCCCGATCCGCCAAAGCAGCAATAGGTACTTGCAAGGAAAGAGCGAACGCGACGACGAACGCTATGAAAGTGAGTAGACCGGTGAAACCCAGCTGAAACTCGTCCCGTATTTCTGGTGCCAAGATCGCAAAGGCGCTCCGATCAAGTTCATCTACCGCATTAAGGCCGAAGATGACCAGGAGCGCGCCTATAGGCCCATCTCCTGCAATTCTTCGCATGATGCTGGGTTTCTGGTTCATCGTTCCAAGTTCTCGTTTACTAGCAAGTCATCGGCCGAATCGGTTTCTTGAAGTCCGAAACGGGCACCTAACTTTCTTAAGGCAAGATTTCTCAAATCAGCCCACAGCCCGACTATGCCTGCTGGAGCAATGAGGAGCACGATCAGTACGCCTGTTCCTGTTGCCAGCAGCCTCCAGGATCCTTGAAGCCAATACCAAGACCCGTTCCAGTAGAGGGAACCGATGATTGCTCCGCTGATCGACCCCAGGCCTCCTACGACCGCCCCCATAAACACGACGATGCTGAATCCAGCTGGGGTGACATTGAACGATTGCTGATGGTGGGCGATCACCGAACCGGCAACGGCCGCAAGAAAACCCGAAATGGCGAATGCCGTCAGTTTCAGTTGTGAAGCGCGCGCCCCATATGCCTCAGCTGCTATTTCATTGTCCCGTAACGCGATCAAGACCCGTCCGATGCGCCCATGTTTGAGTCCGGCAACGGCTACACATGCGATCACTAGGGTCACAAGGCACACGTAATACGCTGCTTGAGAGCTTTCCCAATTGATTGTGCCGAACAGCGGCGGCCGGGTAATTCGTTCCACCGGCACCCACCTGAAGAATTGAGGGTTCAAGAAATACTGAATCATGGTGAGTTCAAGGGCCAGGGTGGTGACAGCTAGATATGTGCCGCGCATTCGCAGCGCTGGAATTCCCACGACCAAAGAGAACAGTGCCCCCAAACACCCGGCCAATGCCGTCGCCGCAACAAAGTCAACCCCAGCTTTTTGCGTCAGCCACGCACCGGTCGCACCGCCAACTGCCGCGAAAGCCATTTGACCCAGGGACAGTTGCCCTGACCACCCGGTGAGTACCCCGAGTGAAAGCATAATGACCGCATACAGAAGCACTAATCCCATTCGGACCACGACTGTGGTGTCGAAAACACCCCAGTACGGAAATCCGGCAAAGAAAATCAGTACGACTAGTAAGGCCATTCCACGCGCGACTTGAATGCCTGGTATCTGAAGGAACACCCGTGGGATAGGTCGGGCATGTCCAACTGCCTGCCAACTGGTCACATCGAGTGCAGAACGGAACCCGCGACTTCGGCGAAACACCAAGCCGAGGACAATCACCAAACCTGTTAATGCTGCCATTTTGGCTTCGGCTTCGTTGGCTTGAGAATTCCAGACAATTCCTTCTTGCAGAACACCTAGTGCAAAGGACACGCCGATAATGGTCGGAAGGTGATCCAGTCGTCCTAAAGTGAGCGCTGCCAAAGCTCGGAGCAGCAGCAGCAGCCCGAGTGATCCTCCGATCGGTAACCCGTAGACGCCTGATCGAAGGAACAAGGCGAGAAACGCAAACACCGCTGCTATCCCCCACACGATGCTGTGGACGGCTTTCACCGGAATACCTAATAGCCCCGCCCTACTCGGCAGATCAGCCGAAGCCCTGATGGCCGTCCCGATGCGCGTCCATCGTAAGACCAGCACGAGAGTCACCATCGCCGCAGGCCCGAGGACAAGAGCAAGTAAATGGTCGGCATCGAAAACCCGACTCCCAATGTCGAACCGAAACCCAAAAGGTGCTTGAAGGCGCTGCGATTGGAGATAGCTGCCCCACCAGGCAGGAAGGTATAAAGCAAACACTGCTAATAGTTCGCCAATTCCCAACGTGGCTACCGTCAACACAAGTCGCGGTGATTGGAAGAACCGCCTGACGATAAGGAACTCGGTGGCCACTCCAATGGCTGCCGCACATAGCAGAGCCAAGAAGAAGGACAGGTACCAATTCCAACCTGATTCCAGTACCAACAACATCGCAAAAACCGCTGGGAGCAGTCCAAGTTCCCCGGCCGCGAAATTCAGAACGTTGTTGGCCCGGTAGACGAGGTACATGGCCACTGCTATTAGGGAGGTGATGCTGCCGAGCACTAGCCCAGACACAAACGATCCTGCGGGGGCCGGGAACAGCAGTTGTTGCGTGACCACCAGGGCTATCGGCCACACCATCCAACTCAGACGGCGTGACGCAGTGCTTAGTTGAAACACCGCTAACCCCCTCACAGTGGACCTCTACCAGTTAAGTCGGATGTCGAACCGCGAACGAATTCGTTTGTCAAGAGCGGGTTCGAATAAGCACCCAGGGTGTTCGGAAAGAATCCGTTGCACTTCGCGCCGCGCTGCGTCGAGTTGCGTGGGACGTCCTGTTTGCTCCCAGAGCTCGAAGTCTGTTCGATCAGCCACGCTCGGATAGACGAAGTCCGTAGTCATTCTTTCGAGTGTGTCGGATTCACCTAAGAAGTGGCCGGGCCCCGCAACCACTTCCTGAATCATTGCCGTATCGATTTCTTGAGTCTCTACTGGCCTCAAGGAGCTCATGATGGCACCGAGCATGTCGTTGTCAAGGACATAGCTTTCGAATGAAGCTGCCATGAGTGCGGCCTGCATCCCGCACGCTTGTGTGACGAGATTGCTGCCTGCCTGAGCGGCCAATGTTATGGCTAATGCCTTTTCTGCGCCGCTTTGGACATCGGAGGTTTTGGCGTCGCTGGCCCCAGCAATCGACCGATTTGGCAGACCTAGCGATCGAGCAACTTGTGTCGCAGCGGCCATCACCAATGCTTGTTCGCCCCCGCCGCCGCTCATACCTCCTGTTCGTAGGTCGACGATCATCGGCTCAGGTCCGCAAATTACCTTGGCGGAAGGATTTACAAGCCAACTGAAGACCATTCCCGCCAATGCTTCTGCCATAGCCTGGCTGATCGCAGCACCAAGCCCAGCTGGGGACGAAGCGCCGACTTGGCTAAACACGTTTGCGTGTGCGGGGATTCCGAGTTGCGCTGCGACGCGAAGCACCTCCATTGCATGTTCACTCATCCGCAAGGGCGGCGTGACGTGGTTGACGTTAAATGAGAGAAACGGACGTTGAATAAACAACTCCTGAGATCCCGCTATCTCGAAACACAGTTCCGCGACTTCTGCTGCTATCGCTCCGTTCGTGGCACTAGTGACAACATGTTTCCGAGTTGCGGCTAGGCAGGCGTAGGCCGTGTTTATGTCGAGTGTTTCCTCATCGGGCATGTCTCCTGCGACAAGGGGCCGGCTCAGAAAGTGGACATGTTGCAAACCGTCAACGAGCCGAGCTACGTCGTAGAGATCTCGAAGGGTGGAGGGGCGGTACTTACCGTTGTTGATGTCGATAATCATCGGTGCCGCGCCTCCAGTTCCTAGATGGACACGGTGCGCGGAGAGATCTAAGTCGTACTCGCTGTCTCTACCGCAAAGCACGAAACCTGTGGGCGCCTGCTCGACCAAAGATTGGGCCAGTTCGCGCGGGTAGAGCAACCTTCCGTTGACCACCTGTCCCCCGGCCTCGACGACAACGTCAATTACGAAGTCGGGTGCTTCGCTCACACCCACCGTTTCCAACAGGGTGTACGTTCCGTCGACTATTTCGTTGACTTGTGGAATGGCAAGTGGCTGATAGCGGCCTCCTGAGAGGCCTGGAGGGACAGGGTTCGGTGATGTTTCGCGCCTTGCTTGTGCTGCTGTGCGTCCCCGTCGTCTGCGGTCGGGTCGAGTCATCACGTCCCCCGACGCCGTCGGACTACCAGTGTGGAGAAACCGATTCTATGTTGAGTTGCCCGGCAAGTCCCGCACTGCGGTGCACCGCCGCGTCTCTCCACTCCTGAGATGAGCTCATGGCGAGCAGTGCCGCCCGATTCGGATATTTTGCTATCGCGACCTCGTCCCATAGTTCTTCCACTTGCCCCAGGGCCAGGAAGGTGACGTCGGCAACAAAAACTACTTCCCCTCCATATTCGCCGATCAACTTTGAGACAGCTTGTCCGTACAGTTGATAGGCCTCCCGTCCGGTGAGTTCGCTTTGCCGGTCATCTTCGTAATGCGCCTGGTCCTTGAATTTCAACAAATTCACCATGTAGATCGGTCCTTCGGGACCGGGTTGCATCATCTCGTTGATGCGTTCTGCACTGGTTGGCAGTACTTCATTAGTGACTTCCATCACGACTCCTCATTTTCGTATCTAGTGATCGGTCCGTCTCGGAGCAACGCTCTCGCCTCTTCAAACCCGGTAACACAGGTTTCGGCTCGTTCATTGACGTGACATTTCGGCCTTAGCGGCTGTCTGTGTCTCCGCTGATGTTCTTGCCCCGAGTTCTATAACGACTTCGTGTAGCTCGCCTGTGAATTCATATGGTGCGTCGTATCTAGCGGATACCGCAGAGCCATGGTCGTAGCCGACGCTCGCTCCGATAGAACTGATCATCCTCATCATGAACGGTAACTCGACACTCCCGCAAACAAGGTCGTTGACCGCAAGCTCGACGCGACCAGAGGTGCGGCTTGTGCGCTCAATCTTGACGAGGAGCACATTTTCACCCTCGGGTATTGGAACATCGGATTCGACAATGGTGTGTTCATCGAAGGCGTTGTAGTCAACCACCAAATGAGAATCCTGGATAAATACCGTCATACCAGAATTTTCGTTACCGGTCGCGTAGAGGACACCTTCGTCGGGGCTCTCACTTCTTAGGCGTGCCGTCATATTCCATGAGCGACCCGAAGGCGAGGGTGCCGCTTGAGCAGGTATCGGAGACATTGGTGGGCGATAGCGGTATTTGCGATGGGTGGGATGAGGTGAATGGTCATCGAGCCGAGACCCAAAGAGTTCTATCGTCCGGTCATCGAGTGGGAGAACGCCATGGATTTCTGCTTCCTCCCACCAGAGATCTACGAGTTCTTCAAGTTTTGTTGGTTCGACCTCTGCCAGATCAGTGCATTCGGATTGATCTGCCGAAAGGTTGTAGAGCTCCCATCGGTCTTCGTCGAATGACTGCCCTTTGATGTGTCGTGTGACCGCTTTCCACCATGTCCCATTGTCTTCTGCGATGAGCGCTCGAGAACCGAATTGCTCAAAATACTGCAACCTATTCGTTGCTGGAAGGTCGGGGGCGTTAAGTATTGGTGCGAACGAACGCCCGGTCACGGGTAGCTGTTCAAGCCCGTTATGGGTTTCAGGAGCGGTCAACCCCAATAGTTCGTAGATAGTGGGTGCTACATCTGAAACATTGACGAATTGCCTCCGTAAGGTCCCGTTTTGTTCTGGACCTACGCCAACAGGCCAGTGAAGGATCATTGGGACATGTACCCCGCCTTCGTGGGTGTTTTGTTTGTACCACTTGAAGGGTGTGTTGCCGCACTGGGCCCAACCCCACGGGTAATTCGTGTGGCTATGTGGTCCGCCGATTTCGTCAATACGATCGATGAGGTCGTCGGGCGAGTCGAACACACCGTTAAAGAATTTCATTTCATGCATCACGCCGAACGGTCCACCTTCTTGGGAGGCTCCGTTGTCGGCAAGGAAAACAAGAATTGTGTTTTCTAATTGACCCATCTTTCGGAGTCCGTCGATGAAACGGCCTACTTGGTCATCGGTATGGTCGAGAAACGCTGCGAACGCTTCTTGAAGTCGACAAGCGAATTTTTGGTGGTTGTTCGGGAGATCCTCCCACGCTTCGACCCCGGGATTTCTAGGAGCGAGTTGAGTGTCGCTGGAGGTAACTCCTAGTTCAAGTTGCCGTTCATACCAGCGCTGACGCGTGACGTCCCAGCCTTCGTCGTAGCGGCCCCGATATTTTGCAAGATATGACTCCGGTGCTTGGTGTGGAGCATGTGTCGCTCCGAAGGGCAAGTACGCAAAAAATGGCCGGTCAGGCCGAACTCCTTTGCTGTCGTTGATCATCTGCAGGAGCTGGTCGACGAGGTCTTCGCTCAGGTGATATCCATCTGCGGGTGTGCCGGGCGGATCGATGTGGTGGTTATCGACTACTAACTGGGGATGGAACTGATCGGTCTCCCCCTCAAGAAAGCCATAAAACCGGTCAAAGCCTCTGCCTAGTGGCCATTGATCGAATGGGCCAGCGGCTGAAATATCGTTCGTTGGTGCTAGGTGCCACTTTCCGGCGCAAAGCGTCGCATAACCCGCTGCTTTGAGTACTTCAGCGATCGTTGCGGCGTGGTTAGAGATGTGTCCAAGTTGATGGGGGAAACCTGTTTGGTGATTGGAGACTGAACGCATTCCGACACTGTGTTGAGATCTACCTGTCAAAAGGGCGGCCCTGGTTGGCGAGCAAAGTGGTGTCACATGGAAGTTCGTGAATTGCAGTCCATTTCGGGCCAGGGCATCCAAATTGGGGGTGTCGATATCAGATCCGTAACAACCAAGTTGAGCAAAACCGGTGTCGTCCACGAGTACTAGGACCACGTTGGGAGCGTTATCGCCGGGGTGCGGCGAGCTAGGGAAATGCGGCTCAGATTCGTCGAGAGTTCGACCTATCCGACCCTTGAACGGTGGACGAGATACGGGTGTCACATATTTCCTTTAAATCGAAATGGTGGTCAGATCTTCACCGATAACAATTTCTCCGTCGAAGTGTTTGCGGGCTAGTGCGATCCATTCGGGGTACTGCTCAGTTGTTGGCGCTGGAACCATGTGGGTCAAAACGAGTCGTTTGGCCCCCGCCCGAGTGGCTGTTTGGGCCGCCTCTTCAACGTCGGAGTGATAATCCAATATGTCATGGAGCATCCCAGGGGGGGCGAGAGCGACAAGATCTTTGCGGATAACGGTTTGGACGTATGCGTCTGCTGAAGCAGCTAAATCGTCGACGCCGTCACACGGAATCGTGTCACCCACTAGCGCAACAGCCGCTTGACCGTGTTCGATTCGATAGCCGAGTGTTGGTCGGACGGGAGCATGCTCCGTCGCGGCAGTGCGGATGGACACATCGTCAAGTTCGAAGCTTTCCTCGGGCGACAGCTCCACTACCTCAACCTTTGGGCCTTGGGTGAGTTGGTCGTGATGTTCGATTCGATAGCCAATGTCTGCTTCAAGAGCGTGAAGTTGACGGGACACAAATTCCTTCGTGCCGGGCGGGCCGTAGATAGCAAGCGTCGCGTTGCCTTGACTCATGATCCAGTGAGTGGTGATCACGTCATTGAGGTCGCTGATGTGGTCACTGTGAAGGTGAGTGATGAGTACCGCTCGCAAGAACAATGGAAGTGATCCGGCTCCGGCCATTCTCATCACGACGCCTCGTCCCGCGTCAACAAGGATGTGAGTGTCATCGGCCTTAACGAGAGTTGAAGGGCCCGCCCTATTTGCGTCCGGGAGAGGTGTTCCGGTGCCGGTTAGGACAATTTCCATAGCGTGATGTTACGCCCAAACTCAAGTTTCTTCACCAGTCCGATCTTCCATACCCCGGCAGCTGTCACCGCTACAGCGATCAGCAATAACCCACATATCCCATTCATCGCGTCCGCACTTCTTTCGATTCCAAGACCAGGCTGGACGAATCCGTAGCTGCCTTACTTTGTGTGTGAACCAGTGTTCTCCACAAATTGGAGGCGTTTAGCAGCACGTCCTTCAACTCGAGCCCCTTGGTCTGTTAGGTGGTGACCAATCTCTCGCCAAAGGCGGCGCAGGCGGTAGTGCGGCACGATGGGGAACAGGTGGTGCAGCAGATGATAATCGTGACCGCGTATCAGAAACGTTGAGCCGAAGAAGGTAAACACCCGCGTGTCGCGGTACCTACCGGTCTCACTGTGTGGGTGATGCGGGAGCCATCCAAACACAAGCGATAGCCAGAAGCGGCCGATCCATGCGGGGAGATACCACAGCAACCAAACCGTTTCGGCGTACCCCAATATTGAGCCCAAGACCAGAACAGCAACATGCCCAATGACGACTGGTTTCCCTGCCGCTATCGCTTCAGGTCCGCGAAGTTGAGCCATTTGTCCGAGCCGCGCTGCGAGCCCTTTGGGTAGGAGGCGACGCGTGGGCGGTATCGCTGCAAACACTGGACCTAGGGGGTACAAGATCATTCCGATGATCACACGGAACAATATGTCCCGAGGCGAGCCTTTAGAGTTGAGAACATCCGGGTCTGTTTCATCGTTGGTGTGCGTATGGTGCTTGAGATGGGTGATGCTGTGGGCGCTGAACGACTCACACAGCAACCAGCCCGCTAGAGCTCCCACGCT
>DGLO01000018.1 GCA_002388005.1 Candidatus Neomicrothrix sp. UBA4542 | reverse complement strand
CGTCCCCACGGGGGTGTAGCTCAGTTGGTAGAGCGCTTCGGTCGCATCGAAGAGGCCAGGGGTTCAATTCCCCTCACCTCCACGTCAGTCACAGCTACGAGATGTATCTCGCCATCCCTCAAGTTAAGTCTGGGATTATTGGCGGTTCTCCTACTCGTTGCTGGATGCGCCGGCCGACGTAGCGAAAATCGTTTCGCGGGACTTGAAGTTGACGCGCCAGTCGTCATGCCGGACCCGATACTGACCGATACCGAGGGCCAACCATTTGCAATGCGATCAGACACTAAGGGTACGGTGCGACTCGTGTACTTCGGATTCACCTCTTGTCCGGATGTGTGCCCTCTGCATCTGGCTCAGTTGAGCGAAGTCTTGGCTCGGCCCGGCATGCCTCCAAACGTAAAGGTTCTCTTCGTGACAGTGGACCCGGGACGAGACACACCAGAGATCATGAGAACGTTTCTAGATCGCTTTAGCAGCGACTTCGTAGGGCTCACCGGTACAGACGGTCAACTTCTCGAAGTTCAGCGACAATTCTCGGCATTAATTGCGCTTCCGGGGACTCCTGAGGAGAGTGATTCTCGCGACATCGGCCATGATGGCCGCGTCTTCGCATTCGCGCCTGATGATTTGGGTCGAACTCAATACCCTCATCCGACTCGGCAAACTGCATGGACTAAGGACCTACCCATTCTCGCGGCCCTCCGATAGCGTCCGGGAATAACCGGTCCGAACGACCAAAGGAAAAGGGTTGATCGTGTGAGGTTCTGGTGCTCAACGTTGGAAGAGCCGTGGTCTTGGACGTTTCGCGCTTATCCCGGCGTATGGGTCGCCATCTTGTGTCTGGTCGTGCCCTATTTCCATTTCCAGCGAAGAGCCCCCAAAATCGTTGACAGCAACGGCACGCAGCAACGGAATTTTGTCGTCGGGGTCCTCTTGCTATGGCTCGCTACAGACTGGCCTCTCGGCTTGCTCGGAGCTAGCTATCTGGCATCTGCTCACATGGCACAGTTTTTGATTTACACGCTGGCAGTCGCCCCTCTTTTACTGCTGGGCACTCCTGAGTGGATGGCAAGACGGGTAACTCGCCCATTAGGGCTTTATCGATTAGCGGGCAGATGTTCGCGGCCGGTAGTGGCAGGTCTGTCATTCAACGCGATGCTGATATTGACTCACTCGCCGTGGGCTGTCGACAATCTGCGCGTCAACCAGTTCGGCTCCTTCGCCATGGATGTCCTGTGGCTAATAGGTGGACTGGTGGTGTGGATGCCAATTGTGTCACCGATACCTGAACACAAAATGACGAGCTACCCGGGGCGGATGGCTTACCTGTTTCTTTCGCTGGGGTTAGTGCCAGCGGTACCGGGCGGGTTCCTTACATTCGCCAGTTTCCCTTTATACGCGACCTACGAATTGGCGCCGAGAGTTCACGGGCTCGGAGCTACCACTGACCAGCAATTGGCGGGCCTGGTGATGAAGCTTGGCGGGATACCAATCGTCTGGGGCACCATCGCTGTGCTGATGTACCGGTGGAGTGAAACGAATCGCGTAGGAA
Source organism: Candidatus Neomicrothrix sp. UBA4542 (assembly GCA_002388005.1). Classification (GTDB taxonomy): domain Bacteria; phylum Actinomycetota; class Acidimicrobiia; order Acidimicrobiales; family Poriferisodalaceae; genus UBA2110. The sequence continues at coordinate 14,999 of DGLO01000018.1, read as the reverse complement.
ACTCAACTGTTCAAGCCCAGCGGGCGTCGGCATCCGAGTCGGAAGACGAAAGTCAATCAAGCACTGAGGCCGACCAATAAAGAGCAACCCACACCAGACCGGCCGTCACCAACAGCGAGGCTAGAGAAGCCCAAAGGTTGTAACGAGGACCTAACGTGCGACGGGTCGGGCGACCAAACATGGGTGCATTCTGTCAGGCAAAATCGGCAAATGTTTTCAGCCTCCGAGTCGGTGACCCTCTCGCTGGCGAAGCTCGACGTTGATGCTCAGCTTTTCCAAATGCTGCTGCAGCGTTAGATGACCTTGCGGAATTGGGTGGTTCTCGAAGAAGCTCCGAATTTCTGCGGCAAGACGCGGAGTGGAGAGCGAACGAATCCCCGCGACCATTCTGGGGATGGAGTTTTGCGGGAACTTTGTGTTGAGATCATCCCATCGATTCCGGACCAATTCCCAAGCAACAGACCCGTGCTGGCGATGACTCATGGCAGCCGACAAAAGGTACGGGGCGTTCTGGGTTCGAACTTCAGAAGTGATGAGTTCGAGAGTTTGCTCGAATAGCTCTATGTCTTCAAGCTCAAGCAATGCCATTAGATAACGAACCTCTAACTGAGGGGTGGGCGCTTCGCGGTACAGACCAACGAGGGTTGAGTGAATTGCGTCGCCTCCGGCCGCGGCGGCGACCCGCACCACGGCGGCAGCCAAGTTCGGTTCGACTCTGTTGCCGGCGCTTGCCCCGACAAAAAGATCGTTGGCCATTTCTCGCACGGAGCTGTCGTGGCCTGTGGTTCCTGCTGCGACGAACAACGCCGCGCGCAACTCGCGGTCGAGAGCAGGTTCATTATCCATCGGCTCGAAACCCAGTACCCCAAGACCGGTTGTTGACAGATCCCGAATTAGAACTGACAAACGTTGCTGCCCTGCCGCGTCTGCAATGGAGTACAGATGTTCCAGGGAAGACAACATTCGTTGCCAAACCGGGAGGTCAGTTTCCGAAGCGAGGCCGGTGACAAGAGCGATATGTTCTTCCGCTGGGAGTGCGCCAGCTAAAACCGATGACCAGGTGTCGTCAACGAGCCCGTAACGTTCGGCCTCGGAGAGCACGTCGAGAGCTCGAGATGACAATGCATCACGCAACACCTTGTCGTAGCTGACTCGATAAAAACCGTGGCCACCCGCGTTGACTACCACCCATTCGGGGGCTCCACCTAGATCAATGGTCGCCTCCTCGTCCTCAAGGAGTAACCGCCTCTCCACGGTTTCCGAACCCACTTGTGCACGGACGATTATCGGGACATGCCACGTTGCTGACTCAACCTCGCCATAACCGAATCTTGACTGTCGAACCGTTACGCCTTCCGTACAGGCTTCGACTGAGATGACTGGGTGACCACCCTGAAAAATCCAAGAGTCCATTGCGGCTCGAACCGGCATACCCGTGGCGGTCTCCAACGAGTCCCACAAGTCGGTTGTGGTGGTGTTGCCATAACTGTTGGTGACCAGATAGTGATTCACCCCACTTCTGAATTGTTCAACTCCTAGGAACTGTTCAAGCATGCGAACGACAGCGGCACCCTTTTCGTATGTCAACACGTCGTACATGGCCTCAGCATCTTGCGGCGAAACCACTTCGAATTCGATCGGCCGAGTCGACGCGAGAGAATCGGTATCGAAGGCAGCACCTCGTTCCACGCAGAACCCGTCCCAGCGCCTCCATTCAGGACGAAAGGCGTCAGTCGTCGCGACCTGCATAAATGTCGCGAACGCTTCCTTCAACCAAATGCCGTTCCACCAATCCATGGTGACGAGATTTCCGAACCACATATGAGCGATCTCATGAGCGATCACATCAACAATGCGAGTTAACTCTGCTTGGGTTGTCCTCTCAGGGTCCGACAACAAAAGAGTTTCTCTAAAGGTTACGCACCCCAAGTTTTCCATTGCCCCGAAGGCGAAGTCCGGCACGGCAATAAGATCCAGCTTGCCGGCTGGATAAGGAATGCCGTAGTAGTCGACCAGCCATCTCAGGCTGAACTCGGCGGCAGCTAAACCGAACTCGGTGAGATCACCTTTGCCAGGCACATGAACTATGCGAAGAGGCACTCCGTTTACGTCGACTGGGTCTGTTGCCTCCAACTCACCCACAATGAATGCCACCAAGTAGGTGGACATAACCATGGTGTCGGCAAAGGTATCTTCCCGCCGACCATCATCGAGTTTGGTCGAACGCACCAACTCCCCGCAGCTAATAGCCATCAACGAGTCATCAACCCTCAGGGTCACACCAAAAGACGCCTTTAGATCCGGTTCATCGAAGCAGGGGAAGGCCCGCCGAGCGTTGGTCGACTCGAACTGGGTCGTTGCGATTAAGCGCTCTTGTCCGGCTTCGTCAGTCCAAGTTGACCGATAAAATCCGCGCAACTTGTCGTTCAAAGTGCCTTTGAAAGAGCAGCTAAGTCGCGCTGAGCCGGGTTGAAGAACAACAGGAAAGACAAACTCCGCCCTCTCGAGTTCCTCATCCATAACCACAGAACTTGCTTCAAATATCTCGTTCTGCTCAACCGAAACGCTTTCGATCTCGAGCTCCGCAGCATTGATTACTACGGTGTCCGTCTCGTCAATTACGTCAACGTCGACCGCTACGGTGCCTCGGAAAGAACTGCCGTTCAAGTCAGGCTCCAACGTGATCGCGTAGTGTCTTGGCAATACCTTTCTAGGTAGCCGATGCGGGTTCTGGTCGGTCACAGGCCGAACCCTATACGTCCCTAGTGAGCTTCATCGAAGTTGACTGACTAGGGTGCCCTCGCGGTTCGATCCGAAAGTAGACATGACCTTCAGTCAGTCCGAAGCGAAACTCGACGTTGTTGGATTCGGCAACGCCCTTGTTGATGTCCTTTCTCACCAAGAAGAAGCGTTCATCGAACGACTTGGAGCGACCAAAGGAGCGATGAACCTGGTCGATGCTGCGCAATCAGCAGAACTATACGAACTCGTCGGCGACCACACCACAGTGTCTGGCGGCTCAGCGGCAAACACCGTCATTGGTGTCAACTCCTTCGGGGGTACCGCGGGATACGTGGGTCGAGTCTCCAACGACGAATTAGGAGACATCTTCAGTTCGGACATGCAGCGTCTTGGGATAGCTCACACAACGCCGCGAGCCCCAACTCACGATCCAACTGGCCGGTGCATAGTTTTCATCACCCCCGACGGAGAAAGAACTCTCAACACTTTTCTCGGAGCCTCGAACGGCCTGCGTTCCTCGGACGTCGATTTGGATCTCATCGGACGAGCAAAACTGCTGTTTCTAGAGGGTTATCTCTGGGATCCTCCAGAGGCCAAGACGGCAATGCGGTACGCGGCGTCAGCTATCGGCGCAAACGGTCGCGTGGCATTAACTTTGTCGGACCAGTTCTGTGTTGAACGCCACCGTTCATCTTTCCTTGACCTGATTGACGAACACGTCGACGTGTTGTTTGCGAACGAACATGAAGTCAGATCTTTATTTGAGGCCGATGAGTTAGACCGAGCACTTGAGATGGCGCGAGAACTTGTAGATCTGACAGCCGTGACGATGGGAGCGGGAGGGTCCGTTCTCATCACTCAGGACGAATTCACGAGAATCGAGGCGGACCCGGCGGCCCGGGTTGTCGACAAGACCGGTGCCGGAGATCTGTACGCTGCAGGCGTCCTGTACGGACTAGCCCGCGGTTATGACCTGCGACGATGCGGCCAATTGGGGTCACTAGCAGCTGAGGAAGTGATTGCTCACCTCGGCCCCCGTCCCGAAACGTCACTCCGTGATCTTGCTGGTGTCTTGGCTTAGCTACGACTCTCGTTTGAACCACGACAACGCGACGCTGCCAAGATATTCGAGTTGCTCAACGCATTGAGTCCGAACCGAGGCAAGGTCATGTTGAGGGTTGGGAACGAACTGCTCAAGATAAATCTTCACTTTGGGTTCGGTTCCACTAGGTCGGATCGCAACTCGACTGCCGTTTTGTGAACGGAGTTCAAGGAGGTTCGTGGTGCGAGGGGAAGGCTCCTCAAGCCAATCCCTGACTTCAACTATTGGGCTTCCGGCCAATTCGTGAGGCGGAGAATCCCGAAGAACTTCTAGAGAGGAGCTGATTTCTTGAGTTCCGATGTAAGCGCTTACCTGGTGTGTGACGTACAGACCAATCTCAAAAGCCAACTCGTCTAAGCGTTTCAGCGGATCTAGACCCCTGCTAGCGAGATCGGCCACCATTTCCATGAATGTCACGCATGCGGCGATTCCGTCCTTGTCGAGAACTTCGTCGTTTACTGAATAGCCGAGGGCCTCTTCGTAACCAAATATCCAATGTGCATCAGGCCTCTCTGCTGCTGGCTGCATGATCCATTTGAACCCGGTAAGCGTCCGGATGTGTTCAACTCCGCGCAGAGCACAGAGCGCAGCGGCTGCTTCAGAAGATACGACCGAACTTGCTGTCAGGCGATTATTTCCCGTTGTGTTCGACAATTGATGATCACACAACAACAGTCCGACTTCGTCTCCAGAAAGTTGATGCCAGCCACGGACCGTTTTGATAGCCACGGCTAACCGATCGGCGTCGGGATCATTCGCGACAACTAGGTCAATGCCAGCGGCATCTGCCACGAGATGTGCCTCGGTCATGGTTCCGGGTTCCTCAGGATTCGGGAAAGGAAGCCCGGGAAATAAACCATTCGACTCAAACTGTGACTCGACTCGGATGGGAGCCTTAACACCTGCCCGGGAACAAGCCATTTCTAAGGTGTGGCCTCCGACTCCGCATAGCGGCGTGTAAACCCAGTCGCCGTGAAAATCTGCAGACGCTGAGCTCCGGTTGGCTGGTATCACGGCATCCACATACGAAGAGACCGCGGTCCCCAAATCCACCTGGTTCACGTCCTCTAGCGAAGCAAGATCACTTTCATTTGGTAGCTGCGAAAAAGTCATGAACTCTTCGATTTGTCTGTCTGTCGGAGGTCTTATTTGGGTCCCGTCCGGTCCGAACACTTTGTAGCCGCTGTCGGTGGCCGGGTTGTGGCTGGCCGTAACCACGATCGCGGCTGCTGCCTGTCTTTCTCGTAGATGCCAAGCAATCACGGGTGTCGGACATGGGCCATCGATTAGCCAACAAGTGATCCCCATTGCCGTTAAAAGACGGGCCGAATCCGACGCATAGATGTCAGATTCGGGTCGCCCATCGAACCCGATCATTACGCCTTTGTGGGTGAGGTTGAGACTCCGGAGGTATCGCCCGATCGATCGCGCCGCGACTCGCACAGTCACACGGTTCATGCGAGCCGGGCCAACTCCCCGTTCAGCCCTAAGTCCGGCCGTTCCGAATCGTAGGGGTTCGGCAAAATTTGCTGCTAAAGCCTCAGGATCAGCGGACAGTTCCTCCACTAGAAGAAGAGCCGTAGGATCTGGGTCGGCCTCGACCCAAGCTAGGGGAGCCACTGCAAACCCTTGGTCGGGATCACTCACGCAGCCATCCTGCCTCATTCGGAGACGGTCGAAAGGTACCGTTGCTTTTTCACCACCCTTTTACCGATGCTTTTTCCCACATTCGCCTTTGGCTTGTTCTTCGTTATCGTCTTCGTACTCAATTGGTTGACGCGCCCCCACCCAATTGTTTGGCGCGTCGTCATTTTTGGATCAAGCCTCTTTTTTTACGGCTGGTGGAACTGGCGTTTCGTCATTCTTTTGTTGTGGGCGATCGGCTCTAATTGGTTTGCCGGAAACAAGATTGATCGATGTCGACAACTCGGCTTGCAGGATGGAATTCGAGCATGGACAACTGTCGCGATCGCTAGTGACCTGGCACTACTTGGAGTTTTCAAGTACTACGACTTCTTCGCAGTTGAGTTATCGAACTTATTGGGTATCGGGACTGCGCTTCCACTGCTGGAACTGACCCTACCAGTGGGGATTTCCTTCTTTACCTTCCAAGCCATGAGCTACGTCATCGACTTACGGCGCGGCGTTATTCAACCAATGAAGCCACTTGATTTTGCCGTCTATCTATCGTTTTTTCCACAGCTGGTGGCTGGCCCCATCGTTCGGGCCTCGGAGATGGCTCCACAGATTGCGAACCGTCCAGACCCACGCCAGGTGCCATCGGCAGAGGCGTTTCATCTGATACTTCGCGGCCTCTTCAAAAAAGTCGTTGTTTCGAGTTGGCTTGCGAGCAATTTGGTTGAAGATGTTTTCGCTGATCCTGAGGCTCACAGCGGCCTTGATGCCTTATTCGCTGTGTATGGCTATGCAATTCAGATTTATGCAGACTTTTCGGGGTATACAGACATCGCCATTGGAGTAGCACTTCTTCTCGGATTTCGCTTTCCTCTTAATTTTGACCAGCCGTATAGAGCTCTCTCACTGAGAGATTTTTGGCGTCGTTGGCACATCACCCTGTCGTCATGGTTGCGCGACTATCTATACATTCCCCTCGGCGGTAACCGTGGACAAACCGCTGACCTGTACCGGAACCTTCTTATCACCATGCTTTTGGGTGGTCTGTGGCATGGAAGTACCTGGAACTTCGTTATCTGGGGTGCAATACACGGAGTTGCTTTAGTGATCGAGCGATCGCTACCCATCCATCGGATACACCCGCTTGGAAGGTGGGCGATCACGTTCCACGTGGTCTGTTTCGCCTGGATTTTCTTCAGAGCGGATTCCTTTTCTGGTGCATGGGAGGTCTTATCGGCCATCGCGACCCCTTCCGGAGACACCAAACAGTTGAACGTGGGGTTGATACTGCTCATATTCGCCGCGATCGGTGCTCAATTCATCACCAAATCGGCTTCTGCTCGCCTAGCTAGTTGGATGAGTAGTCGTCCGACATTGCTCCAAGGGATAGCTTTTGGGATCGGTCTTGTTGCCATAGACCTGCTCGGTCCCGACGGAATCGCGCCCTTCATCTACTTCCAATTCTGATGGAAAAAATCATTCACCCTGAGTCGGACCCGCGGGTAGATCCGAAACGCAATAATCAAGGTGCTCCAGCGGGGAGGGTTCTAATAGCGGGCCTTGTTGGCTTGCTTGCCGCTGTGTTCTTGAATTCAGCTGCCTTGGTGACGGACGCGAAACGCATGCCCGATGGGGCTTCACGTTCGTTAGCTTTAGCTATCTGGACCCCCATTGAATCGGGAGCGTCTTTTCTCGGGTTGACGTGGCCGAGAGCGGCTGGTGAACGATTGCTAGGTCGCTCCGAACCTGAGCAGTCGATCACACTGTTTCGCGAGCCAACAGAGATTGAGACCACCTCGAAAGAAGAGGAATGGCTGGTAGACGGAGTCGAAGAGGAACAAGAGTCGAGAAACTCAGCGATTGTGGGGCTTGCTGAGACACCCGGGTCTTTGTGGAGTTCAGATAACCGCTTTGAACTGTGGGTTGTCGGCGACTCAATGGTTCAGTTTTTTGGAGACACCTTTGTGTCTCTGGCAGAGACCTCGGCTTTGGTTCAGGCAACCTCGGAGCCAGTTCTAGCAAGTGGCCTGAGTCGTCCCGATTATTTTGACTGGCCCACACGGATGGCTGAAATCATGACGAATCATGATCCGGATGCAGTGGTTGTTATGTTCGGTGGGAACGACGCGCAAAACATTCGCGCGGCTGACGGTAATTGGCATGAGCGATTCGAGGATTACTGGTTGCAGGAGTATCGGCGGCGAATAGCGAGGGTCATGGATCTCGTTACCTCTGACAAAGATCGGATCCTTTTATGGGTAGGACAGCCACCGATGCGCCGCCAAGGTTTCGATCAGCGCATGCAACTCGTAAACAACCTCTACCGGACTGAAGCAGCTGGACGAGAACGGGTTCGATACGTTGATCTTCGTGAACTGTTCACCGACTCTTCCGGAAAATACGCCAAATATCTTCCTGATGAGTCAGGGAAGCTCGTGGATGTGCGGCTGAGCGACGGAGTGCACTTGAGTCACTGGGGCGGAGAATGGCTGTCGGCGCTCCTGCTTCAAGAACTCCGAACGTCCCCAAAGATCAACGAACTGTGGGATAGATGAGAACGCTGGTCGTCTCATCGTTGTTAGTCACCGCGGCCATAGGTTTCCTCGGGGGGAGTTCGAGTTGGGCAGACGAAGCTCCGCTATCAGAATTTGACCCATGGGGAGCCCCTCACCTTCGCTGGCCCGACCCGCATAGTGCCCTCCTCGGCAATGACGAGACCTATTACCACTGGACGCGTGACAACCATCGGGCGCTATTGGCGGAACCGACAAAACAAAGGCCTTTGCGTATCTGGGTGGGCGGCGACTCCCTGGCCGGAGGTGCAGCTCTCGGATTTCGGATCCTTGAACGGACTGAGGATCGATGGATTTATACCGAAGATGTCAAGAAGTCGACGGGGGTAGTGAGTGCTTGGTATTTCGATTGGGTTGGCTATCTCAAAGACGAGATTGCTGACGGGCCTTACGACGTTGTCATCTTGTCGATCGGAGGAAACGACTGGCAGGGATTTCGCGGTGGGCCGACAGAAAAGGGCAGCGCTGAATGGGCGGAGAAATACCAATTCAGGATCACCGAAATGCTCGCTGTCCTTGATCGGCCCGGGAGGCTTGTTCTTTGGGTCGGACTGCCGCATTTCCGTATTCCGTTCATGGTGCCCTTGCCCGATGCAGTGAACCCAATTTCGCGTGAAGTGTTTGAAAACGGCGAGAGGTCCGACTGGGTGGACGCCGCCTCAATCGTTTCGCCAGACGGAGTCTGGACCAAGTACGTCTTGGCTGATGACGGCACACAAATTGAAGTTAGAACCGATGACGGCACCCACTACCAACCCAAAGGAGCTCAGTTGATAACAGCGGCTGTCGTCTCTGCGATCGAGCGAAAAACGGGCTGAAGAGCTGCAGACCGTGAAGGTCAGCCTCTTCCGCAGTTAGGCCGCTTGCCGTGGTTGGCCTTGTTACGGCGAGCGCGCAATTTTCTCTTCTTCGTGCGCTTCGACATGTGGTTCAGGCTACCGGCGTGTTTCAGAATTCCCTAAAGCGGTTCCCGTGCCCGATAATTGCTTGGCCGTTGTCAGCCGATTGCTCCGACGTCTTTCAACTTCTCCACGTCTTCGCTCGAAAATCCCCAGTCCGTAAGTATCTCTTCAGTGTGTTGGCCTGGGGCCGGCGGCGGCATCTGAACCTCGCCGGGTGTGCGACTGAACCTAGGAGCGGGGCCGGGTTGAATCACCCCATCAATCTCCACGAACGACCCGCGGGCGACGTTATGTGGGTGTTGAGGGGCTTCTGATAGGTCAAGTACAGGGGCGTAGCAAACGTCGCTTCCAAGCATCACCTCGTCCCATTCGTCGCGGGTTTTCGAACGGATGAGATCTGCCAGCCTTGCTTTCTTGTCGATCCAGTCATCTTGGTCGTTGCGCTCAGTTGTTGGGGCGTCTTCCAAGCCTGTTAGTTCCACCAGTTCATCGTGAAACTTGCCCTCGATCGATCCAATAGAGATGAACTTGTCGTCAGCGGTCTCATAGACCCCGTAGTAGTACGACCCCCCGTCAAGAACATTGTCTTCCCGCTGATCAGACCAGTGACCTGAGGCGTGCATGCCGTAAATGGAGCCCATGAGAGATGCCGCGCCCTCAGTCATCGCGGCATCAACCACCTGACCCGTGCCTGAAGTTCTGGCCTCTAGCAAAGCAGCGCACAGTCCGAAGGCCAGATAGATGCCGCCGCCACCGAAGTCGCCGACAAGATTGAGTGGTGGCGAAGGTTTGTCTGCTCCACCGATCGCGTGTAAAGCGCCAGTCAAAGCGATGTAGTTGATGTCATGACCAGCGGCGTGCGCCATCGGACCATCTTGGCCCCATCCCGTCATTCGGCCGTATACCAGCTTCGGATTCCTCTCCAGGCACTCTTCGGGACCCAGTCCCAGCCGCTCAGTCACTCCCGGCCGGAACCCTTCAATTAAGGCGTCCGCTTCCTCAACGAGTTTGAGTACCGTTTCGACACCATCAGGGTTTTTCAGATCGACTGAAATAGACCGACGGCTTCGGTTCAAGACGCTGTACTTGCGGCCTCTGTCAATTCCCAGATCAACCTGGGCCATGCGGTCAACTCTGACTACATCCGCGCCCAAATCAGCTAACAGCATTGCGCAGAACGGACCAGGTCCGATGCCTGCCAGCTCAACGACTTTGACTCCACTCAACGGTCCCACAAACTTCTCCCCGTTCGGCTAATTCCTAGATTCTTTCACAGCACGGTTACCGCTACACGATGACGGGTGGTTCACGTCAGCCGCCGATAACCTCGGCTGCCAATGGAAAGATTTGGATTTGTTGGCCTGCCGAACGCCGGTAAGTCCTCCCTCTTTAACGCGTTAGCCGGAGGAGGAGCGCTCGCGGCTCCATACGCCTTCGCCACAACTGACCCAAACGTTGGTGTCGTCAAAGTCCCCGACTACCGGCTTGATGCGCTCGCGGCAATGAGTTCCAGCCAAAAAGTTGTGTATTCGACCACGGAATTTGTCGATATCGGAGGCCTGGTCGAAGGCGCCAGCCAGGGCGAAGGGTTAGGGAACAAGTTCTTGGCCGGCATCAGAGAAGTGGACGCCTTGGTGTTTGTTCTGCGCGCATTCGATGACGAAGACGTGCCCGGCCCAACTGAACCGTTGGAACATCTTCGCGTCGTAGAAATCGAACTCACCCTCGCGGATCTCGAATCAGTTGAGTCTCGAATCGAACGCCGTCGAAAGGCCCTACGAGCGGATCCTCGCGACCCCAACCTGGTTGCCGAAGTCGATGCCCTTGAAGTTGCACTCAATTCGTTGTCAGAAGGTACGCCCCTGTTTCGCGCTGAGCTTTCAGATGAAAGGAGAGCGGCCTTGCGCGAACACTTCCTGCTGACGAACAAGCCTGTCATGGCGGTGCTCAACATCGGAGAAGACCAGCTTGAGCAAGCCGCGGACCTGGCGTCCGAAATAGATGACGCCCTTCCCGGCGCCGAAGTGCTGCCGCTCTCAGTGCAACTCGAAGCCGAAGCCGCGGTACTACCCACCGAAGACCGGACCGAGTTGCTTGAAGGTCTCGGCCTAGGCGAAGGCGCCCTTCCTTTGTTTGTACGTTCCGCACATGGACTCTTGGGTTTACACACCTTTCTGACTACCGGAGAGAAAGAATCACGTGCATGGACTTTCAAAAATGGTTGGAAGGCGCCCCAATGTGCGGGGAGAATCCATACCGATTTCGAAAGAGGGTTTATTCGTGCTGAAGTCATAGAGCACGACGTGCTCCTTGACCTGGGTTCATGGTCCGCTGCACGAGATGCCGGCCGTCTGCGCCTGGAAGGGAAGGACTACCGAATGCAGGACGGTGACGTCGTTGAGTTTCGATTCAACGTATAGGGATACACCGTCCGGCAGGGGAAACCGAAGTCGACATTGCGGTCGACCGAGGCGCCAAATGACAAAATGTCCTGGGGTCGCACCAAATGAATGAAATTTCCGAAACACCCGATCAGGGCACGCTTTACTTGGTGGCCACGCCGATCGGCAATTTGGGCGACATGTCCGAACGAGCGCGCGAAGTCATAGAACAAGCTGCGATCGTTGCCTGCGAAGACACCCGGCGAACAGGGAGACTTTTAGAACTTCTCCAATTGCGTGCCCAACGGCTGCTAGTCGCTAATGAACACACCGAACTTTCGGTTGCATCGACGGTCGTCGAAGTACTCGTTCAGGGACTAGACGTAGCGCTCGTGACTGATGCCGGCACTCCCGCAATATCTGATCCGGGCCAGCATTTAGTGCAATATGTCCTAGATGCGGGATATCAGGTATCTGTTGTTCCAGGGCCGACAGCTGCAGTAGCAGCGTTAGTGCTATCGGGACTCCCGACGAGTCGATGGGTGATGGAAGGGTTCTTGCCTAGGAAGGGCAAAGAGCGAGACACCCGGCTGGCCTCACTAGCGGTCGAAAAGCGAACGACAGTGCTATTCGAATCACCTCGGCGGTTGAAGACGACACTTCAGGAGCTTGCCGATCTTTGTGGTGCTGACAGACCCGCAGCAGTAATGCGTGAGTTGACCAAGCTGCACGAAGAAGGCGTTCGCGGAAGTTTGGGTGAGCTCGCGGCCCGGTTTTCCCATCAGGTGAAAGGCGAAATCGTCATTGTCATCGGTGGCGCCGCAGACGTGACAGTCGATGACGACGTCGTTGTAAGCGCTCTACGGAAGGAGTTGGAGAGTGGAACGACCCGGCGCGCCGCGATCGATCACACGTCGGCAACTCTTGGCGTCGCCCGTAACCGGGTCTACGCCCTCGCTCTAGAGCTGACTGATGATCCCTAAGTCGTAAAGGCCGACGGCTGGGCGAAAACGGATCGGTACCATGGCATGCGTGGCTAACCCCTACTACGTCACTACACCGATCTATTACGTGAACGATGCGCCGCATATCGGGCACGCGTACACGACCATTACTGCTGACGCCGTTGCGAGGTGGAACCGCCTGCTGGGACGTGACGTTCACTTTCTGACCGGGACAGATGAGCACGGCCTCAAGGTCCAGAGAGCCGCAGAAGAAAATGGGTGTAGCCCCAGCGAGTGGGCTGATCAAACAGTCGTTCGCTTTCAGGACGCTTGGGCTCAACTGGGAGTATCGAACGACGACTTCATCCGAACCAGCGAAAAGCGTCATCACGTAGCGGTTCAGAAGCTACTGCAAGCCTGTTACGACAACGGCGACATAGACCTGCAAACTTATGAAGGTCTGTATTGCGTCAGTTGCGAGGCTTACTTCAACGAAGGCGACCTTGATGAAGGTAATTGCCCCATCCATGGCCGCCCGGTTGACCATGTAACGGAGGAGAATTATTTCTTCAAATTGAGCCGCTACGAACAACCCCTTCGAGATTGGTACGACGCCCATCCTGATTTTGTTGTGCCAGGAACAAAGCGAAATGAAGCATTGGGATTCATCAACCAGGGACTGCAGGACTTCTCAATCAGCAGAACTTCGATCGACTGGGGAATTCCTCTTCCCTGGGACTCGGATCACGTCACTTATGTCTGGTTTGACGCGCTCACCAACTACATCACTGCGGCGGGATATGTTGACGACCCATCAGTATTTTCTAGATACTGGCCAGCAATTCATCTGATAGGCAAAGATATTCTTCGCTTCCATTGTGTCTACTGGCCTGCGATGCTGATGAGCGCCGGCCTGACACCTCCTAAGCGAGTCCATGTTCACGGCTTCTTGCTCGTTGGCGGCGAGAAGATGTCCAAAACCCGACTCAACCAAATTGCGCCCGCTGATTTAGTTGCGGATTTTGGCGTTGATGGAGTTCGACACCACTTCCTCCATGATCAAATGTTCGGTCCAGATGGTGACTTCAGTCATGAAGGCATGACTACCCGATACAACGCGGACCTCGCCAACAACCTCGGCAACTTGCTCAGCCGGGTCACGACGGTGGTTGGCTCGAAATGTGGTGGTGTCGGAACAGCAGCGCGTCCAGACAGCCCGCTTGCTTCTGTCGTGGCACATGAATACGTGACAATTGCAGAATGTTGGGAGCGGGTATCGCCTTCAGAAGCTCTCGACGCAACTTGGAGGATTATCCGAGAGACCAATGCGTTCCTAGAAGAAGCTGAACCCTGGAAGGCGGAACCTGGCTCTGAAGTCGAGGCTATTTTGGGTGACGCCCTTGAGGTATTGCGCATCGTGTCGATCCTCGCGTCGCCTGCTGTCCCAGATGCGTGTGCTGAAATTCGTCGCCGTATTGGGCTCGCCGATGAAGCCGAAGAACAGCGTCTTCCTGAAAGTATTGAGTGGGGCCGATATCCCGCTGGACTCTCGGTGGTCAAAGGAGAACCGCTATTTCCTCGACTCAAGTAAATGAAATGCGCTGGACGGACAATCACTGTCACTTACCAGACGATGGTGACCGTGCCGCCGAAGTGGTGGAAGAAGCAAGGAAGCTTGGTGTGGAGCGGCTCATAGATGTGGGAACTTCGGTAGAACACAGCATCACGTGTTGCAGTAAGGCCAACCGATTTGAAGGCGTATGGGCCACGGCCGGGGTTCACCCTCACGCCGCTGACGAAGGAATCGATGGCCTCGAAACCCTTCTTTCCTCGTCGGGGGTTGTAGCGGTCGGAGAATGTGGTCTCGACTACCACTATGACAACTCACCCCGAGACACCCAACGACAAGTGTTTGCTGATCAAATCCAATTAGCCCACCGCTACCAACTCCCGCTAGTCATCCACACAAGGGAGGCGTGGAAGGACACGTTCGACATTCTCGACGCTGAGGGGGTTCCTGAACGCACTGTTTTTCACTGCTTTACGGGTGGCCCTGAAGAGGCGAAGTCCGGACTTGAACGTGGCGCAAGTTTGTCCTTTAGCGGAATTATTACCTTCCCTAACGCCCCCGAGTTGCGCGCTGCAGCAGCCCTAACCCCCGCCGATCGATACATGGTGGAGACTGACGCTCCATACCTCGCGCCGGTTCCCAAACGTGGCAAGCAGAACCGCCCGGGGTGGGTGGCACTGGTAGGCGCGGGCGTGGCGCTAGCGCGGGGAGTTGAAATTGAAACGGTCGCCACAGAGTCATGGAATAACGCTTCAACGATTTATCGGTTCGCGAGGTAACTCGGCGTTCGTCAGATGTCAGTAGGCTCGGTTAACCGGCTGCGATGTGGAGTGGGTGGCGGTGCAACCTATGCGTCAAAAGTTGCGGCGAGGAGTGATCGTTCGCTCTCTATTGGCGGCTTTGGTCGTTGTTGTTGTCGTGATGGCAATCAACGACTCCACAAGGAGCACCTATAGAGAAACCTCACCTCCGGTTGGTCGCGCCGTCGCAGAGGCCCCGTTGCCGGATCTTTCCGAAGCTGGATTTCGGCTAGGAGGCCTTGCCGTATCGCTGGTGGGAAGCCTTTTCTCCGGCACGCGAGTGGCTATGGATTTAGAGGGCTCTTCAGCGACGTCGACATCGCTGATTGCGGCCTCCTCAACGACGGTGG
>DGLO01000105.1 GCA_002388005.1 Candidatus Neomicrothrix sp. UBA4542 | reverse complement strand
GACGATGAGCCGCTTGGTTCGTCCCGCTCTGAATGGCGAGCCGGAATCGGATCTGGCGACCGAATGGTCAGCAGACGAGACTGCAACAGAATGGATCTTCAAATTGCGTGATGGGGTTAAATTCCACGACGGGTCCGACTTCGATGCAGCCGACGTCGTTTATACGTTGGAACACGTTAGGGACCCCGAATTCGACTCACCGGCCGCGTCAGTCATCGCGATGGTAGACACGATCGTGGCCGTCGACCGATTAACCGTCAAGATGACGCTGTCAGCGCCTTATGCAGATCTTCCGTTGCAGCTGATGGATTATCGTATTCGGATGATCCCAGAAGGTTCCGCGGATTCCATTGGAACAACAGGAATCGGAACCGGACCGTTTGTTTTAGAAACGCTAGATCCTGAAGGGACAACCATTTTGAAGGCGAATCCCGACTATTGGGAGGGACCGCCAGGTGTCGAAACCATTGAGGTCATCGGAATCGCGGATGCGCAGGCGCGCGTGCAAGCGTTGCTCAGCGGCCAAATCGACATACTTGGCTACGGTGACCTGTCTGGACAACAGTTACCCATGTTCGAGAACAACCCAAAATTTAAAGTGCAGCGCGTCGCTACAGGCGATTGGCTGGGCATCGTCTTCCGTACTGACACCGAGCCTTTCACTGATGCACGCGTCCGCAAGGCGGTCCGAATAGCAACCGATCGCCAGGCTCTGGTCGACCTTGTTCTCGGTCGCGGCGGCGGCGTCGTATCGTGTGATCACCCGGTGTGGTCTGGAGATCAATATCGCGCGCCGTTCGATTGCCCACAACAAATCGATGAAGCCAAGCGACTGCTCGCCGAAGCCGGTTATCCTGACGGCATCGAGTTCGACCTCACCACAAGCAATATCAATCCCAAGTACATAATATTGGCGGAAGCATATCAGCAACAGGTCGCAAAGGCTGGCATCAAAGTCAATATTGTCATGGCCCCAGCGGACGGATATTGGTCGGAAGTCTGGATGAAGGAGACAGTGGTAAGCACCAACTGGGGCCAGCGGCCCGCCGATCAGATTCTAAATGAAGCCTTCCGTGGCGGCGCACCCTGGAACGAAACCTACTGGAATCATCCCGATTTCGACAAGATGTTAGACCAAGCACGGCAGGAACTTGACTTCGAAAAACGTAAGGCGCTGTACCATGGACTGCAAAGGCTGCTTTACGAGGAGGCTGGATCGTTCATCGCCATGCACGTCAACACGGCCACTGCTACGACCGCCAGAGTTTCGGGCCTACAACCAGTGTTTGCAGATGCCGTCCGTTACCACCTCATACACGTGAGCGACTAACTGGTGGACCTGAACTAGGACTAAATTCTACGTTGAATTTAGTCCGGGCTCGGGCGGCTGGATGCAGGGCGAGAACCCTATAAACAATCAGCCACCCGGGCCCCGATTGGCATCTACTAGATTCTTGGCGATGTTTCCGAGAACCTAGGTGGGGTCGTTACAGGTTCATTGCCGTGTCGATCTGTCTTCCCGGCTACCAGTTTGTTGAAGATATGACCCGCAGGCCGTCAAAACCTGGTAGGCCACCAAGTCACACGGATTACTGGCACCAAATCTGCATTTGGTCAAAGCAATTGCACCGCTCGGATGAATACTAGAAATTACCAAGTGCCCGCCCGACCCGACAGCCGTAAGGCGTGAACTGAGGGCGAAATGGTTAAGCTAATTGCCCGAAGGCTAGCACTCGGTGTTTTGACGATCTTGCTTGTCTCAGGCATTATTTTCGTGGGTGTCCAGGCACTGCCCGGTGATTCCTGTACCGCCTACCTGGGGCGGGCGGCCCAGGGAAAAAGGCTGGACAATTGTCGCCGGGATTTTGGGCTCGAACGTCCTGCCCTGACACGCTACGTCAAATGGACCCTCGGCGCGGTTCGAGGCGATTTCGGCGTCTCGCTCAAGGGTAAAAAACCGATTTCCGAAACTGTTGGCACGCGTTTTCGGAATACAGTCATCCTCGGCGCTACCGCGTCGATTTTAGGCGTTCCACTAGCCATCTTGCTTGGGATTATCGCGGCCCTGTGGCGAGATCGCCTCCCCGATCTTTGGGTCTCCACCGCGGCGATTTTCGCCATGACAATCCCAGAGTTTGTGAGCTCCACGGTTTTAATTTTGATTTTCAGCGTCTGGCTCGGGTGGCTCCCCGGAATCGTAATTACTCGACCCGACGCCCCGTTATTTGAGTTTCTGTCCGACATCATACTTCCAATCGTTGTACTCGCGTTTGTCATGACGGCGCACATATTGCGTATGGTGCGCACCAGCGTGATCGATGTGATGGGAAGCGACTACGTCCAGATGGCGCAACTGAAGGGCGTTCCCTATTGGCAGATGGTGTTCAAGCACGTGTTGCCGAACGCTCTGTTGCCAACCATTAATCTCGTTGCCTTGACGATTGCATGGCTGTTGGGTGGCACCCTCGTCATCGAGGTGGTGTTCAACTACCCGGGGCTCGGTCGATTAATGGTCCAGGCCATATTCTTCCGCGACCTCGCGATGGTACAGGCGATCGCCCTGATCTTGGCGACCCTATACGTCGGCCTGAACCTCTTCGCCGACTTGTTGACTCTGGTGGTCAATCCAAGACTTAGGACAATGCGAACCTAGCAACTGTGACAACGACGAGCAACATAGACTCTGTCAAGCGGAAAACTGCGTTCAGCACATTGCTGACCGTCCTGTCGGCGATGATCTCCCGGCCCTCAGGCCTCCTGGGTCTCACTCTTGTGGCTTTCCATGTCCTTCTGGCGATCGTGTCGCCTGCGATCACACCACACGATTTCAAAGATGTGAACGCTCAAATTATTCTTAATGCGCCGTCCTATGAGCACTGGTTTGGCACCGATAGTCTTGGACGCGATGTGCTCACTCGCACCATGCTCGGGGGTCGACAGGCGCTACTCGTAACAACCATTGCCACGATACTCGCTATCACATGGGGTGGATTGCTCGGCGTTCTACTTGGCCTCGTCGGCGGGCGGC
>DGLO01000142.1:5288-5882 GCA_002388005.1 Candidatus Neomicrothrix sp. UBA4542 | reverse complement strand
CGGATTGGCCGCGGACATAAATCCTGACGAATGCGTAGATGACGCAGACGCCGAAGTCACTATTTACTCCGGTCGCAAAGAGAACCTCATCGAACCCGTGCTGTCGGCGTTTACATGCGCGACGGGTATCAAGGTGCAGGTTCGCTGGGGAAGCTCAACTCAACTGGCATTGTTGATTGATGAGGAAGGAGACCGCAGTCCCGCAGATGTTTTCCTAAGTCAGTCTCCGGGACCGGTCGGATTCCTTGAGTCGAAGGGCCTCTTAGGAACAATAAGCGACGACATTTTGGGCCTTGTATCTGATCAGAACCGTTCGACCAACGGGAGCTGGGTCGGGTTCTCGGGACGGAAACGGGTACTCGTTCACAATGTCGATCTTGTCGCCGAGGACGAACTCCCAGCTTCCGTCTTCGAACTGACAGACGAAAAATGGAAAGGCAAGGTAGCTATCCCCGGGACAAACGGCTCCTTCATGGATTGGTTTACGGTCTTTCGCGATCAATATGGCACCGATGTCGCTACTAAGTGGTTAAACGACATGGTTGCTAACGGCGCCCGCTACTACCCGAATAACCGCTCAATCGTGGAAGCCGC
>DGLO01000142.1:0-4898 GCA_002388005.1 Candidatus Neomicrothrix sp. UBA4542 | reverse complement strand
GATGACCATCGAGCGAGGAACCATGACCTCGATGACAACGACATCGGTTCTCTGCTCATCATCACCGCGGCCACCGTCTTGGATTCGGCGGGGAACTCCAACGAGGCCAACGAACTGTTGACGTATTTGCTGAGTGCCCCCGTGCAGAGCTATTTCACGAACCAAACTCTGGAATACCCACTTGCTGCCGGTGTAGAACCAAATGCCGCGCTATCTCCTCTCACCGCGTTACAGATTGGTTCAGTGAATTTTGACGCTTTGGGAGGCGGATTTGACGAGACGGCTCGAATCATCGAAGCGAGTGGCATTCAAAACCAATGAGCCGCACACAGGCACCTAGGGCGCTTCGCGTCCTCGGCCTAGCTTGCGCCGTAGGGTTCGCTTTTCCTGGGCTCTATCTGATTTGGCGCAATTTCACGTCAGGAGCGGACCCTCTCCGTTTGTTATTTACAAATCAGACGTTGCAACCCCTTTGGCGTACCGTTCGGCTCGCCGTTTTGGTTTCGGTTTCCGCCGCGTGTTTGGGCACCGCTCTTGCGTGGTTGACAACAAGAACCGACCTTCCTTTTCGGAGACTATGGCGGGTACTGCTACCTATCCCTCTGGTGTTCCCCACCTTTATCGGCGCCGCTGCTTTCATCCGAACTCTCAACCCAGGCGGAGTCGCTAATGACTTTTTCGGATCAATAGGAATTAACGAAACTCCGGAGCTCCGCGGACTTTTCGGAGCCTGGCTGGTTCTCACGTTGTTCTGTTACCCCTACGTCTATCTTCCCGTCGCCGCCCGTCTCCGCCAACTTCCAGGATCGTTCGAACAGAGCGCACTGCTACTCGGCGACACCCTCTCACAGGTATTTCGCCGCGTGGTATTGCGCCAAATTTCGGGCTCCCTGACCGCGGGAACGCTCTTAGTGTTCCTCTACACCATCAGCGACTTTGGCGCCGTGCAGTTAATGCGATATGACACTCTGACCAGAGCCATCGAATCCAACTACCTAGCTCGACCTCCAATGGCGTTTGCGTTGAGTTTGATATTGCTGGCTTTCGCGGGGATCGTGGTGGCAGCAGAGAGATCGGTAAATCGACGCTTACCTGAGGTGGCGACCCATCGCGCTCAGCGGGCAGCCACCTATGAACTAGGTCGTTGGAGAACTCCCGCCATTCTGTTAGTTGGAGGAACTTTCGCCTTCGGCACTTTCGCACCCATTGCAGCCCTATTGGATTGGGCCGCGGACGGTCTATTGAGAACCCAACGAGGCGGACGACCCCTTACCATCGATACCGGCAAAGTCGTTGAGGCCACAGCCAACACTCTTTCCTCAAGTGTTGTCACCGGAGTGGTCGCTCTCGTCGCGATCGTCCCTATCGCAGTTCTGGCCGGTCGATACCGCGACCGCATCGGACGCTTTACCCATTCAGTAGTAATCGCAACTTTCGCAATTCCCGGAATTCTGATTGCGCTGTCCTTGCGGTTTTGGACTCTTCGATCTGGCTTCTTGGGAGAACTTCTATACGACTCAATGGCCCTCCTGATATTTGCGTATGTTGTTCGCTTCGGTTCGTTGGCCATGGGTATCGCATTCGTGGCGGTAAAGGCTGTCCCAAACCGTCTCCACGATGTCGCAGCAACCCTCGGGGCAGATAAGCGGCGTCGATTTCGCAGCGTTGACCTGCCGGCCATGAAACCCGGACTGCTAGCTGCCGGTGGCTTAGTCGTACTATCCACGATGAAAGAACTGCCGATCAGCCTCATAGTGGCCCCAATCGGTTTCCCGACATTGACCACCCGAATCTTCGGTTCCTTCGAAGAGGCATTCGTAGCCGAAGCGGGCATCATGGCCCTAGTACTCGTGTGCGCGTCGGCGTTTCTATCGTGGTTCTTGGTGCTACGACGCGCCGACCACCTGTGAGAAAATCATGAAACCACTAGCGGTAGGACGAACTCCAACCGTTTTCACGCAAATAGAGAACTCAACTTGTTACCGGGACCCGCTATCGGCGACTCTAGAGATATGAATCAGGCAACCACCGAGCACTTTGACGTTCTGATCGTCGGCGCAGGAATTTCAGGAATCGGCGGCGCGTACCACCTGCAAAACGAATGCCCCGACAAGAGTTTCGTGATTCTCGAAACAATGGATAGCTTCGGTGGTACCTGGAAAACCCACACCTTCCCCGGCATCAGATCAGATAGCGACCTCTATACCTTCGGTTATGGATTCAAACCTTGGACAGGACCACCGATCGCCAGCGCGGACGAAATTCTGAGCTACATGGCTGAGGTTATTGAAGATAACGACATCTCACGCCACATCCGATACGAACACACCATCGAGACCGCGGAATGGTCGACGGACGACAAGTTCTGGACATTGAAGGTCAGGCATAAAGACAGCGAAGAACAACTGACCTTCACGTGCGGATTTCTTTGGATGTGTCAGGGCTACTACAGGCACACAGATCCCTACACGCCCGACTGGCCTGGCATGGACCGATTCCAAGGCGCGATCGTCCATCCTCAAACATGGCCTGATGATCTCGATTACACCAACAAGAAAGTGGTCGTCGTAGGCTCGGGCGCTACGGCGGCGACGCTCATCCCCGCCGTGGCGGACAAAACTGAACATGTGACGATGTTGCAGAGGTCGCCAACATTTTTTGTAGCTCGCCCAAATAGCAACGAACTCGCCGACACGTTGCGCCAGCTAGACATCCCAGACGAATGGATTCACGAGATAGTTCGAAAGAAGATCCTTTTCGATCAAGAACAAATCGTCGAGATGTCTTTCAAATACCCGGACCTGGTCCGAGAAGAGCTTTACAACGGTATCCGGGAAATCTTGGGCGAAGACTACGACGTCTCCGAGCACTTCGAGCCCGCATACCGGCCTTGGCAGCAGCGCATTGCGCTCATCCCAGACGGTGATCTCTTCCATTCGATTGCTTCAGGGGATGCGTCAGTTGTCACCGATGAAATAGCGACCTTCACTGAAACCGGAATTGAAACAGCGAGAGGTGACCTACTCGAAGCGGACATCATCGTTACTGCTACGGGTTTTGATCTCAGCGTCCTCGGCGACATTTCATTCACGATCGACGAAGAGCCTCTCGATTTCTCCGACACCGTCGGCTATCGGGGGATGATGTTTACGGGCATACCGAACATGATTTGGGTTTTCGGTTATTTCCGTGCGAGTTGGACTCTTCGGGCTGACCTTATTGCTGGCTATGTGTGCCGGCTCCTGCAACACATGGATAAGCAAGGCGTCCAAATGGTTGCACCTGCACTGCGCGCCGAAGATCGAGATATGGAACTACTTCCGTGGGTGGACCCTGAAAACTTCAACCCCGGCTATTTGATGCGCTCGATACATCTCATGCCGAGACAAGGCTCCGTGGACCCGTGGAGACACACACAGGATTACTGGAAAGACAAAGACGAGTTGCCCGTAGCTGATTTAGATGATGGTGCCCTGGTCTACAAATAGGACCCGTCCGAACGAAAGTAAAAGAAGCCGATCAACGCGTGGCCTAGCCTGGGAACAGAGTTGAAGGGGCAGAGTTATGCACGATCTCGTTATACGAGGCGGTCAGGTTATAGATGGCACCGGCACGCCCGCACGTCGAGCCGACATAGCCATCGACAATGGGATCATCACCGAAGTCGGCGACGTAAAGGCGTCTGGTCGGGAGGAGATTGATGCCGCGGGGGCCCTCGTGGCTCCAGGGTTCGTCGATATCCACACCCACTATGACGGTCAGGTCATCTGGGATCCTGACATCAGTCCATCGAGTTGGCACGGGGTCACCACAATCGTTATGGGTAACTGCGGTGTCGGTTTCGCGCCCGTTCGCCCAGACCGCCACGACTTCCTCATTAGCGTCATGGAAGGAGTCGAAGATATTCCAGGCGCCGCGCTGAGCGAAGGTGTCACCTTCGACTGGGAGACCTTCCCTGAATACCTCGACGCTGTCGAAGCTCTCCCGCACTCCATTGACATCGGAGCGCAGATGCCGCATTCGGCACTTCGGGTATATGTCATGGGTGATCGAGGCCGCGATCACGATGAGGTTGCGACAGACGAGGAGATCGCCGAAATGCGACGTCTGACTCGTGAAGCCCTCGACGCAGGCGCATTGGGTTTCACTACCTCGCGAACGATTAACCATCGAGATCGCGATGGCAACCAGATTCCGACACTCACTAGCGCGCCCGCAGAATTATGGGGCATCAGCCAGGCGCTAACCGACCATGCAGCTGGCCACATGGAGATCGTGTCCGACTTTCGGGACCTTGATGTCGAGTTCGAGATCTTCGAAGGAATGACCGAAGCTGCGGGATCACGATTGTCGGTGTTGTTATCCCAAGACGATCGGGCACCTGAGAAGTGGCGCGAGGTTCTTGATCGAATCAACAACGCACGGGCGGACGGTCAAGACATCACTGCGCAGATAGCAGCGCGTCCGATCACCCTGCTCTTGGGTTTACAAAGTTCTATGCACCCGTTTATCACCTGCCCGACGTACCGCCGGGAGTTAGCAGATCTTGATCTGGATGAACGGGTTGAGCGAATGCGGGACCCCGAAATGCGTGCGACCCTCATTGCTGAGCATGCTGATCGAACTCGTGGCATGTCCGGGATGATCGCCCAGTCCTTCCATAAAATGTTTCCGCTTGGCGACCCACCCGACTACGAGCCACAACCTGAGACCAGTGTCCTCGGTCGCTCCCTAGAAGCCGGAGTCGAAGCGGTGGAATTGGCATATGACACACTTCTCAGCCGCGACGGCAAGGAACTCATGCTCTTTCCTTTAGCCAATTTCGCTGACGGCAACCATGATGCTCTTCGCGAGATGAACCTCGCCGAGGGCACGTTGCCGGGCTTAAGCGACGGCGG
>DGLO01000035.1 GCA_002388005.1 Candidatus Neomicrothrix sp. UBA4542 | reverse complement strand
ATTTTACGTCTCGTCGTTAGGCGCATGCCTGAAACGTTGGTCGAAGCTCACTCCCACGGTCAGCAATATTCCAACCAGCGCAAGCAGCCCCGCTAAACCTACGACCTTGGCAAATGTAGGTACGAAGATCTCTGGCGCGGAAAGATCTTCGAGACCAAGAGAGCGAGCTTGACGATCA
Organism: Candidatus Neomicrothrix sp. UBA4542; assembly: GCA_002388005.1. Taxonomy (GTDB): domain Bacteria; phylum Actinomycetota; class Acidimicrobiia; order Acidimicrobiales; family Poriferisodalaceae; genus UBA2110. The sequence continues at coordinate 7,569 of DGLO01000035.1, read as the reverse complement.
CGAAAACCCACAAAGGCTGTATTCCAAACTGCGAGTCCAGCTACCAGGCCTGAGGTTCGAACCATCTGAGTCATGCCGCCAGCAACCCCTTGTTGCGATCGCGGGATGGAAGCCATAACGAAACTCATGTTGGGTACTTGGAAGCTGCCTAGACCGATTCCTACCAGGCTCAACGCCACGATCAACACCACCAAGTGAGTGCCGGCATCGGCCCTGCTGAAAATGACCAGACCCACTCCTAGGGACGCCAATCCGAATCGTGTAAGGGCGCGTAATCCAAGACGATTCGTCAACCAGCCCGCGACCCAGGCCGCCGCGGCCGTGGTAGTTGGGGCTATACCCAAAATGAGTCCTCCTGAAATGGATCCGTGACCTCGGATGTCTACAAGCAAGTAAGGCCCAAGGAACCACAAGCTAAACATTGACGCGTTGGCAAGCGCGTTCATGAGATTGGCCTGACCGAAGCCCGGTCTTCGAAACAGCGACAGTTCTACGAGAGGAAGCGCCGCCCGTTTTTCGACGAAACAGAAGACACCTAGAACCATCAACGCGACGCACCCCAGCGTCGCTGTACGCGGGGTGAACCAGCCCCAGGTCAGGCCACGACTCGCCACAAACAGCGCCAATCCAAGACCACCGGCGAGAGTCACTGCACCGAGAAGATCCAGCGGTTGATGGCTGATCTTGGACGGTCGACGATGCAAACCTGAAGCCAACGCGATTCCAAGCAACACGATCATGTAGGGGACACGGAAGAAATAGACCGACGGCCAATCCCAAATCCGCAACAACAAGCCTCCAACCGGAGCGCCAAGCGCCAGCCCTACTGCACTGAACATCGAATACACCCCCAATGCTCGAGGCTGCCGCTCCTCATCTACTGACAGGGTCACGAGGGCCGGAGCAGCGCCCAAAATGAGAGCCATTGCCCCTCCCTGGCTAACTCGAGCCAACAAAAAGAGCGGGAACGAAGGTGCTAACGCACACGCGATAAACGCGAGCGCCTGAAGCGAAATTCCAATCACCGTGACTCGCCCGTGGCCAATTCGATCCGCTAATCGACCTGCGGGGAGAAGAAGGACCGAGTATGTGAGGACGAAACTGACAACAACCCACTGGATCTGTGACACGTCGATCGCGAATGCCGCGGTGATCGCGGGAAAAGCGATATTGACCGATGTGTCAAGGCCGGCGAGTAGTCCACCTAGACACGCGACAACGAAAGGGCCGCGACGTTCCATTCTCTAACTCTCGGCCGCTGCCTTCATGCCTTGAAGCGTCGCGGTAATGCTTTCCCGGGCGTTAGCGGCGCGCGACTGAACTTCAGTTTCTCCGTGCTCAATCATTGGCGGAGACAGGTTCATCAACGCCCACGATTCGGTCAGGGTCGTGCCTTCCCCGTCGGTTTCGAGGTCATATCTCCAATGCACGAAGTTCATTGCCGTTCCGCCTGTCACGAACGCAAAGCTTTGGTTCTCTTCGCGTTCAGTGATTTCGACTAAAGCCTTCCACTCTTGGTTTTCGCGTCGATTGATGCCAACGAATTCGTCGCCAACTGCGCCCGTTCCAGGCACGCCCTCCTCATTCTTGCGCCAATAACCGCCAGTGTTTTCCGAGCTCCACTCGCCATATCGCTCCATATCGGTAACCAAAGCCCACACTGTGGCGGGGGAAGCATCAATTTCGATTGACTCGCTGTGACTCATGATTGGTTCACTCATAGTTCAGAGTCTGGCAGGCCTTCGCCCACGCTGCCGCTTCGTCCTCACACGAAGTGCGAAAGAAACTCAAGAACGATGGCGTTGGTCTCTTCGACAGCTTCCAGCTGCACCCAGTGGCCAGGGCCGTCAATGACGTGCACAGACCGTAGATCTTCAAAATGCTCTTGACCGGTTCTTCCGCCGGTCATCTGGCGAACGGGGTCTTCCGACCCTGTGATAAAGATGCACGGCTGAGCAATCTTGCGGCCTTCCAACTCACTCGTATCTTCCAAAAAGGTCGGAATGTTCCGATACCAGTTGAGTCCGCCGCGAAATCCAGAATTGTTGTAGGCCCCCACGTAATAGTCGAGGTCTTCAGGGGTCATCCACGGCGGCAACTCAGCCGGAGGGGCTGGACTGGCCTCCAACATGGTCTTCTTACCAGCCGGACTGACTCGAGACCCAGAATCTCCCGAAGCTGAAATGTGCAACGTCAACAGCGAGGTTCTGATATCAGCCTCGAGGTGTGCCTCAGCGCCACCCACGTTTTCACAAAAGAACGCCCAGTAAAAAAAGTTGTCTCCCCAGAATTCCTGAGTGCACCATGCCGGATCGAGATTACGTCCATAGGGAACCGACATCCCTACGACGGCTCGCACTCTTTCGGGGTACAGCAATGCAACATTCCATCCGACTAAAGCGCCCCAGTCGTGAATCATGAGTGCGTACTCCTCATAACCAAGAGCTGTTGCTAAACCGTCAACGTCAGCGGCCAATTCACGAACCCGGTAGTCACTAATTTCGGGGGGGCAATCGCTGTAGCCGTATCCGCGTTGGTCTGGCACGCAAACTTTCCAACCCTGATTCAGCAAGGGGTCGATCTGATGTCGCCACAGGTACCAACATTGAGGCCAACCATGCAGCAGGATGATGAGAGGCCCGTCGCCTTCGACGACGCAGCGCAGTTTCACCCCGTTTGTTTCAATTATTTCGAAGTGTCGATCCGTTAAACCCACCAACGACCCCTTTTTTCGTCAACCAACAGCCTCTCACAACTACTCTGCGGCGATGACATATGAATCGATCATCTACGAGGTTGAAGAGGGTGTAGCCCTCATCACTTTGAATCGTCCCGAGCGCTTGAACGCTTGGAACACTCGAATGGCTGCTGAACTTGGTTCGGGGCTGGCAGCAGCTCAAGCCGACGACGCTGTCAGGGCCGTGGTGATAACAGGCGCGGGTCGAGCATTCTGCGCGGGTCAAGACCTTTCGGCTGGGGGAGACACTTTCGCAGACAACCCCAACGCGAACCCCCATGAACAAGGCACTCCGAGCACCATGCCTTGGGATGTCTCTAAACCCGTTGTTGCCGCGATCAACGGTCACGCCGTTGGGGTCGGACTGACGTTTCCCCTGACGTGCGATGTTCGATTCGTCGCGGAGGACGCGAAATTGCAGTTCGCGTTCGTGCGTCGAGGGATCGCTCCGGAACTGGGTTCGACGAAACTCTTAAGTCACATGGTGGGGTTACAGGTTGCCAGCGATTTGTTGATGTCTGGACGCTTCTTCTCTGGAACTGAAGCAGCACAGATCGGACTTGCAGCATGCGCGTTGCCAGCTGACGAGGTACTGGGGGCAGCTTTGGATTGGGCCCGCGACGTCGCGAACAACGCGGCGCCGGTGCCGGTGGCGGTGACGAAGAAACTGATGTGGGAAAACTTGCGCTCTGAAATCGACGCAACCTTTCAACAGGAATTGCGTTTGATCCCGTGGCTAGGTAGCCAACCCGATGCGACTGAAGGGGTGATGCACTTTATGGAAAAGCGGCCTCCGTCTTGGTCGGGAAGCGTCACCGAAGGAATGCCGGATATGGACGTCTAAGTGACGTTGTTACCAAACTGATTGCCGCTATATCAGTACGAGAACGGTTACGAGTACTACAGCGACGGCAGCAAGCGCGCCACCGAGGCCCAGGAACACCGCGATCATCGCAGGAACCAAAGAATTTTCGTCTTCCACGTCGGCTCCTGGGTGCTGTTCGACCGACGCACACGATAGCCGATGGGTACCTCAGCTCCATTCTCGAGACACGAGGTGCTGTTCGTGTGAAATTATTCGGGTTGATTGTCTACACAGAAGGGGTATCTAGAAGTGGACTTCAACTACAACGAAAAAACGCTCGAACACAAAGACAAACTCGAATCCTTTATGGAAGAGAACGTTTATCCAGCGGAACGCGAACACCACGCGTTCGTGGAAGACCCTTCAAACATGTGGCAGCAACCACCGGTCGTTGAAGAACTGAAGAGTAAAGCTCAAGCGGCGGGGATTTGGAACTGGTTTCTGCCCGCGGAATACACGGAATGGAGTCCAGGATTCACAAACCTCGAATTTGCGCCACTCGCCGAAGTGATGGGCCGAATTCCCTGGTCATTCGAAGTGTTCAACTGTTCCGCACCAGATCGGGGCAACATGGAGGTACTCGCCAAATACGGGACTCCAGAGCAGCAAGATCAATGGCTACGTCCGCTGATGGAGGGACGAATTCGGTCCACCTACGGCATGACCGAACCACAGGTCGCGTCTTCGGACGCTACGAATATGGAGCTGCAGATAGACCGCGACGGCGATCACTACGTCCTCAACGGCCGTAAGTGGTGGAGCAGCAACATTTACCACCCGCTGTGTGAGTTTGTCATCACTATGGGCGTCTCCAATCCCGACAATCCGCGACATCAGCGCCACTCAATGGTGATTGTGCCCAAAGAGACTCCGGGCTTAGAGATCGTTCGACCGCTCTCGGTTTTTGGTAACTTTCACTCCCCCCAAGGTCATGGAGAACTCGCGTATCACGACGTTCGTGTTCCTATCGACAACATCATTCTCGGTGAGGGCCGCGGTTTCGAAATCGCTCAAGGACGACTAGGTCCGGGACGCTTCCAATATGCGATGACGAACGTTGGAATGGCTCAACGAATGCTCGACCTCATGTGTGCCCGCGTGGAGCAACGAGAGGCCTTCGGCAACAAACTCCGCGAATTTTCTTCAGTCCGACAAGATATTGCTCGCGCTCGTTGTTCGATCGAACAGGCTCGCCTTCTGGTGCTTAAAGCAGCCGCAGAAATGGACAAATCTGGGGCTAAGGGAGCACGCGATTACATCTCAATGGTGAAGATCGTTGGTCCGAAACTGGCTCATGACGTCGCTGAACGTGCAATGCAGATATTTGGAGGCAAGGGAGTGAGCGGGGATACGCCCATTGCCGAAATGTTCGTGATGGGGCGACTGATGCGAATAGCAGACGGTCCTGACGAAGTTCATATGAATCAACTCGCCAAACTCACCATGGCTCAAGCCGAAATTGCCCGTCAATCAGGCAAAGGCGGCGTCGACTGGTTTGGCGACTGACGAGGAAAGATCTAATGGCTGACTTAGTGATCGATGGAGCAACGACTGCTTCCACTCCTAATGGTTGCGCGGCTGAAGCAGCCGCTTTCGAAGCATTACAACTCAATGCGGCTTGGACATTTGAGGCGTCTCACGACCCGTTTCTTCCTTTGGCGTTGGCTGCAGAGCGAACTCACTCCATCGAGCTCGGCACCGCAATCGCGGTCGCTTTCGCCCGCAACCCGATGACCTGTGCGATCACGGCTTGGGATCTGCAACGTCTTTCCAATGGGCGTTTCATTCTGGGACTTGGAACGCAAATCAAGCCCCATATCACGAAGCGATACAGCGAGACATGGTCCCAACCAGCTACTCGTATGCGGGAATACATCGCTGCTCTTCACGCTATTTGGGACAACTTCCAGACGGGACAGACACTCGATTTTCGAGGTGACTTCTATACGCACACACTGATGACACCATTTTTCAGCCCGGGCCCCCTAAAGGTCGATCGTCCGAAGGTTTACGTTGCGGGAGTCGGACCGAAAATGGTGGAAATCATCGGTCACTCCGCTGATGGCTTTTTCGTTCATCCGTTCCATACGCCAGATCACATGCAAACCGAGACGCTCCCCGTGTTGCGGGCTGCGGCTGACTCGGCAGGTCGCGGCCCCGAAGACGTGACAATCGCTTGTCTGACAATTGTCGCTATGGGTCGCGATGACGCCGAGGTTGCCGACGCCCGCCGAAAGGCCGCTGCACAGCTCGCGTTCTACGGCTCAACCCCTGCCTACGCAGGAGTGCTCGAATACCACGGCTACGAGCATCTGCAACCAGAACTCAATCAACTCTCCAAACAAGGCGCTTGGAAAGCCATGTCCGAGAAGATTGACGATGATCTCGTCGATCTGTTGTGTGTTTCGGGAACCCCGTCAGAGGTTGGGGCCAAACTCAAGGAACGTAATCAGTTCGCGGACAGGTCAACAATGATGTTTTACGGGGCTCCGCCAGACCCGGACGCCGTTGCCGATACCGTCAAAGCGGCACGTACCTAGTCCCGAGCGACAGCGCTTAGTTCTGCTCATACACCGGAGTCACGACGGCGCGAGCGACAGTGATCCCAAACATGTTGAATCCGCAGATAGCCGGAGTTACCTCCTCAGTGATTGGCAGAGAAGCCGCGTTGAGAGCATGCACCGCGAACATGTAACGATGCGCTCCATGACCCGCGGGAGGTGCCGAACCCAAGTAGCCGGACAAACCGGCATCATTTCTTAGCTGCTTAGCACCCGCTGGAAGCCCCGAACCGTCCTGAGACCCAGCGCCAGTTGTCAACTCAGTCACGTCGGCAGGAATGTCATAGACAACCCAATGCCAAAAACCGCTCCCAGTAGGAGCGTCCGGGTCAAAACATGTCACCGCATAGCTTTGGGTTTCCTCTGGCGCTCCTGCCCAACTGAGGTGAGGGGATACGTCTTCTCCCCCGGCTCCGAAGATCCCCGAAACCTGAGGCATGGCAAGCATCGCACCTTCGGAAACATCGTCGCTGCTGATTTGGAAGGTCGGAACTTCGGGAAGGAAGTCGTAGGGGCTGGGAGGGTTACTCATATCTTCTGTCCACCTTTATCGAGTACGCGTTGCGCAGTTCTAACCTAGGCCTGCGGCCTCGGCGAATGCTCGCATCTCTCGTTCGATGTCACCCATGGGTTGAAACGCGATCTCTGTGATGCCTTGCTCCTCAAGCTCTCGTATTCGTTTCGGGACCTCGGGTGCGTGCAGAGTAAATGGCGAAAGGAACATCGAGTCTCCGACCACCACTTCACGGTCGATTGCATTCATGTTGGTTAGGTGGCCGGCATGAACGTGAAGGTGGCGTTCGTCTTCCGGGACTTGATCAACGAGTTGCTCGAATTTGTCCGCGTTGGGCAGCATCGACAGCCTGTCATCTTTCTGCTCCAAAAAGGCATGGTAGGCAACGCTGACCCAGGGTCCCGCAGTCTCAATGACGCGTTGAGAGTCGACAGTCTCGTCCGGCTCCATCACAGTCCCGCTTGTTAATAGAATTACGTCGGTCAGACCTCCGTAATCGGCGCCAGGTCTGGGTCGAGATGTAAACACTCCGCATCCCATCTCGGCGGCAGTGGCGAGACCTCTTGGTCCGTTGACTCCGAGAATCCAGGGCACCTCGATCGGTCTCTGGGGGGCCTGACCGTCCCAATGCAGCATCGAAATTGGTTTCTCATCAAACACACACGTGTCGCCTCTGAGGAGTGACTGGATTTGGTTAATCATCTTCGGGAGTTCGGCCCATTTGAGGGGCTTTTGTCCCATCGCTCGTCGGCCCGTAAATCCCGTTCCCGCACCTATAATTATTCGCTCTTCGCCGACTAAGTCCACGAGGGTTGCGATCGCTGATGCCGTAACCATCGGATGGCGAAGCGATGGGATGAGAACGCCTGGTCCAAGTTTGATTTGTTCGGTT
>DGLO01000092.1:14775-38548 GCA_002388005.1 Candidatus Neomicrothrix sp. UBA4542 | reverse complement strand
AATCGAGTCGCTGTGAATAATCGATGGCACCCAAATGTAGCCAGGCGCATCAAATACTGACCGTAGTGGGCTCGTTGGTATCACTCGTCGTGGCCGTGACGCGGCGCTTATGCTCTCAGAGTCTTGTTGGCTCTAACCGACGCAGACATGAAGACTAATTGAGACCGATATTGACTAGAGGTTGAGATATGAGCGAGGCACTGCTCAAGATTTTCACTGCGAAGAAAATCATCACAATGAATCCAGCGTTTCCGTTTGCTACCGCAGTGGCTGTCCAGGGTGAACGAATTGTTGGTGTGGGAACGACCGAAGATCTCGCTCAGTGGGGCGATCATGAAATTGATGACCAGTTCAAAGATCACATTCTGCTTCCGGGGTTTGTTGAAGCGCACACCCATGTGATGGCGGGTGGTGTTTGGGAGTTCCCTTACGTTGGGTTTTATGACCGGGTTGATCCGAGGGGTCAAACATGGAGTGGTTGCCGAGACATCGACTCGGTAGTCGAACGTCTCGTCGAATGCGAAGGAAGTCTTGAGGATCCGGAGCAGCCGTTGACCGCCTGGGGACTTGACCCCATTTTTCTTGAAGGCGAACGGCTTGTCGCGAAACACCTCGACCGAGTATCACAGACCCGCCCAATATTCGTGTTTCACGCGAGCGGACACCTTGCGACCGTCAACTCCGAGATGATGCGTCGCTCCGGTATTGATCGGCACACCCCGACACCGGGCGTAGCCAAAGATGCCGAAGGGGAACCGAACGGGGAACTTCAGGAACCACCGGCCATGTTGTTAGCGCAAGACGGACTTTCGGCGATCGGTGTAGCGATCATGTCATCTAACGCAAAATGGAACTACGCGCGCGAAGCGCGCAATTGCGGTGTCACGACAATCACGGACCTCGGTACGACCCGTTTGGCAATGGAAGGCCAATTGGAGGCGTGGCGTGACGCCACTGACGATCCGAGTTATCCGGCTCGGGTAGTCGTCGCCGTCGGACATTTCGACGTTGGGGGAAACCCCAAGGAGTCAAACGAGATGGCGTTACTAGCGGTGCGGTTACGGGACGAGGAAGAGACTGCGAAACTTCGTTTTGGAATAGTAAAGCTGGTTCTTGACGGATCCATCCAAGGGTTCACTGCCCGAGTTTCATGGCCCCACTACGTTGACCCACCCGCTGGACACCCCGGGAACGGGCTTTGGCTAATTCCACCTGAACAGATGGCGGACATCGTGAGTTCGTACCATGACGCTGGTCTCACCGTTCACTGTCATTGCAACGGCGATGAAGCTGCGCAAGTGTTCATTGATGCCGTCGAAACAGCACTGGAAAAGCACCCCCGGTGGGACCATCGACACACAGTTCAGCATTGCCAACTGACAACCGCAGCTCAATACAAGAAGATGGCTGCACTAGGAATGAACGCAAACATCTTTAGTAACCACATCTTCCACTGGGGTGATCAACACGCCTCGGTTACCGTTGGGGAAGAACGTGCGGCTCGAATGGACGCTTGTGCCACTGCGGAACGAGAGGGAGTGAGATTTTCTGTCCATAGTGATGCGCCTATTACTCCCATGGGTCATCTCCATACGGCATGGTGCGCTGTTAACCGTCTCACCGCTTCTGGCAGAGTTCTCGGCCCTGAGGAACGAATCAGCGTCAGCAAAGCACTCGAGGCCTGCACCGTTGACGCAGCTCACCAACTCAAGCTGGATCACGACATTGGTTCTCTCGAATCGGGAAAGCTTGCTGATTTTGCTGTTCTCGAAAGCGACCCGTATGAGGTGAATCCCGAAGAACTCAAGGACATCGCGGTGTGGGGCACGGTGCTAGGGGGAGTCCCACACCCTGCCGGCTCAGAATAAGGAAACAGCGACATGTTCCCCGCGGAGGCCGCAATGGAGGTGTCGGTTATCGGAGGGTATTTGGGGGTCGGAAAAACGACGCTCGTCAACCACATTTTGCGCAACGCCTCGGAACGTATAGCGGTCTTGGTGAACGATTTTGGAGATATCAACATCGACAAGGAGCTGATCGACGCAAGTGATGACAGCACCATCAGTCTGACGAACGGCTGTATCTGCTGTTCGCTCGTCGACGGGTTCGCTGCAGCCTTGGAAGCGGTGGCAGCTTTCCGACCTCCGCCGAGTCGACTTGTCATCGAAGCGAGCGGTGTTGCTGACCCTGGAGCCGTAGCCGCATATGGGCACGCCCCCGGCTTGGTGCTCGACGCGGTCATCGTAGTAGCCGACGCAGCTCGACTAAGAGAACAAGTAACGGATCCACTCGTTGGACAAACTGTCGTTAGTCAGTTAACTGCCGCGGACGTAATCGTGCTCAACAAAAGCGACCTCGTCGATGACCTGGAAACCACCCGCGAACAAGTCTGTGAGCTAAACCCCGATGCCTTGCTGATTCAGGCCAGCCACTCCGAGGTGAGCCTCGATTTGCTTTTCGGCCGAGAGGTGCGCAAAGCCCAGCTCTCGAACAGCCATATCGGTGAATTCGAATCACGGACTCATAAATCCGATCACCCGCTCTCAAGGAACGCGCTCGAAACCTTGATCAACGAGTTACCGAAAAATATTCAGCGGGTCAAAGGGATCGTTCGCCTCACCGAATCTCCCCAGGTTCCGATGGTGTTTCAACTCGTTGGCCGAAAGTGGGAATTGCGGGCTTTAGCGGATCGATCAAATTCGCCTGAAGGGAACCAGTTGGTAGCGATAGGCCCGAAAGGATCTGTACCAACCGACTGGGACCGGACTCTGCGCTCAGAGAACTAGGCAGCGGCGCAATACAAAATCGTCACGATCCATTGCCCGGCGACGTCATTTTCATGATCTCAGCCAACCTCTGCACGCCTTCCCGGATCGCTTCAACGGAAGGATTACCAAAGCAGAGCCGCATCTTGTTTGCACCCCAAACCGGATCAACTGACCAACCAGCACCGGCATTGAATTCGATTTCGCTGTCTGCAGCTTCAAGCGAGAAGTCCGCAGTATTGACACCGTCAGCAAACGTGAGCCATATGAAAATCCCTCCTTGCGGCATGTCGAAATGCACTGAGTCCCCAAAGTTTTGGCGGATAGCCTCAGCCATAGCTTCAGCTTTACCGCGGAGTACAGACGTCAAGCGTTCCGCGTGTTTGTCGAAGTGGGCGCTTGCATATTCGGCGACCACCATCTGTTCCAACGCCCCGGAGCCAGCGTCTGTCTTTAACGAGAGAATCTGCTGAAGCACAGGGGATTCAGCAACGAGGTACCCCACCCTCAATGCGGGAGCAATCGATTTCGAAAACGAACCACAGTAGATAACTCTCCGATTAGGGCCATCAAGTTCCCAAAGAGTTGGAGGCCGATCACACCCCCACAGCAAGTCGGCATAACAGTCATCTTCGAAAATCGCTGTTTGGAAACCGTCCATCGCCGCCAAGATCTCAAGCCTCCGTTCTAAGGGCATGCAAGAACCCGTCGGATTTTGGACAGTCGGAATCGTGTAGAGATACTTTGCTGGTCGACCTTGTGACGAACAGCTTTCGAGCAATTCGACAAGATGATCAGGTCGCACCCCATGCTGGTCAAGACCCACGCCGTGTACGACGACCCCTAAGCGGTTTAACCGGCTGATCATTCCGCCGTAAGTTGCCTCTTCAACGATCACGTTGTCACCGGGCAATAACAAAAGGTCGTTCACGAGATCCAAAGCCTGCAACGACCCTGAGGTAACGAGAACTTCGTCGACATTCACGCTTGTTGCAGCTCTCACGCCGAGCTTCTCACAGATGAATCGGCGAAGATCCTCATGCCCTAGTGGGCTACCCCCAAGGTTATATACCGCCAACTTGCGACCCTCACGTTGAAGTACCCGCTGAACAGCCTCCGTAAGTCCCGCAACAGGCACGTTGTCCTCATCGTTATTCCCCCCGACAAAACTAAATGAGGGAATACCACCCCACTTAGCCTCCGCAGGAGGAAGATCTTGTCTGTAAAGCTCGCTGATTTCGAAACCCATTGATCCCCCTCGGCTAAATCACGGTCCGCATCGTAGAGCCGAAAACGTCGATCAGTGCCGCTAGCGTGCATTTTGAGCCTCCCAACACTGAAGAGAGAAGGCCCGGTGTTCAACTACGAGGTCCATGCCATCAAGTACGCCGAACGCGACGCGGTTCGTGCCGAACATTTCATTGGCGGGGACCCGCACGACAATGCGCCGATGCCCATGGACTATTTCGTTTGGCTGATTCGCAGCGCCGACGGACGAGAATGGGTCGTCGACACCGGCTTTGAGCAAGATGACGCCGAGTCTCGAAACCGTACGTTGCTGCGAACCGCAGCAGAAGGGGTGGCCCTCTTTGGGGTCGACGCCCAATCCGTGTCCGATGTGATCATGACCCACTTCCACTACGACCACGCTGGCGGAGTGAACCAGTTTCCCAACGCAACATTCCATGTTCAGGACGACGAAATGTCCTTTGCCACTGGACGTGACATGACTCATAAGGCCTATAGACACGCGTTCAATGTTCGCCACATTCAAGATCTCGTAGGACGCGTCTTTTCTGAAAGAGTGAGATTTCACACCGGAACCGTCGAACTTTCGCCCGGGTTGACGCTGCACCACCTTGGCGGACATACCCGCGGTTTGCAGGTCGTTCGCATAGACACGGGACGTGGTGTCGTGGTTCTAGCCTCAGACGCCAGTCATTACTGGGCCAATATGGAAGAGGGTCGCCCGTTTCCGATTGTTGACGACCTGTCCAAAATGATTGAAGGCTGGGACACCTTGAGGCGCCTCGCTAGCCCAGATGGTGTGATCGTTCCCGGACACGACCCGTTGGTTTTCGAACGGTTCCCGCCGTCTTCTTCTGAACTCGAAGGGATAGCCGTGCGCTTGGGCTAAGCCATCACCATCGGAGAAACGGGAAACTAAAAAGCAGGGTCCCCAGGATCGAGGCCAAGTAATACTCGCCCAGCTGTATCGACTTGGTAGGAGCCGACCATGAAGTGCCCGGCGACGGCCCGAGCATCATCAAGCAAGCTCATCAATCCCGAAGCTTCAAAATTGGCGGTGCTGCCGGCAGCGTCCACCAAATGTTGGATAGCCCTAATGGCGTTCTGCACAGACCACGAGCATGCCAAACGCACCCGCGCGTGAACGTCGCTGGCGACAGTCTCATCGTTTTCGGCCGCTCTCCATATCAAATCAAGCTGTTCATGAACCCACGCCTGCCCAGATCCGACGAGAGCTTCGGCTTTCGCGATAGCCGAAGCGGCATCTGGTCGATCACTCAAAGGACGTTTCGAATTCAGAGGCTGTTTCGTCCCAGCTAACGACTTGAACTCAGCCATAGCTCGGCGAGCTAACCCACAAGCCACTCCAGTCTTGGGAAACGGAAATCTCAACGCAGACGGCAACCTGTAAAACGGCAAATCGGGAAGAGGTAACGACTTGTTCGGAACGACCCCGCACCAGGCATCATCAACGAAGACATCTTCGAGGACAACATCGTGGGAACCCGTACCCCTCAAGCCGACCGTATGCCATGTGTCTTCAATAAATTGCTGGTCAGCGTCCATCACAGCGAAACAGAGCTCAATTGGTGAACTTTCGCTCACGACACTGTTTAGGACCCACTTATCAGCTGCTGTGCAACCGCTGACGAAATTCCAGCGGCCGGTGATGCGCCACCCGCCAGGTGCACGCACAGCGCGCCCCTTCGGAACTCCGGACCCCGCGAAGACAAGATTTGGTTCTTCGTTCCAAACTCGGCGACAGGTCTCGGGTGGCAGGTATGCCGAAACAAGTTCCGCCTCCTCGTTGCATGTCATAGCGACCCAAGCAGTGGACCCATCTATCTGGGCCAGCTGCGCGGTGAAGTCAATAACAGTCGCAGGATGAACTTCATGGCCGCCGTACTCTTGGGGAACCAGAAGCCTCATTAAGCCGGCATTTGCGAGAGCGGCGATCACGTCTGGGTCGGGACGTCTGGCCGCGTCCGACGACTTCGCTCGTTCAACAATCAGGTTCTCTATGTCCGAGATCAGCCGGTGAATCGGCAACGAGGCCTTTGCCATAAGGGCAAACTATCGTCTCAAGTCGCTAGTGAAGGAGGGGCATGTTGAATTCAACAGATGCAATCACCGCCAACGCAAGTGATGCACAACCGCCAGCTGAGCGACCGCTGGAGGGAATTGGAGTATTTGACCTGACGGATCACCAAGAAGACATCGGCACGATCTCGGGTGACCTACTCAGACTAAACACAGACCAGATCACGGAAATTGCCGTCGGCGGGGCGTCGGGATGAGCCAGACAACGTTTTCGGATCTTGTAGCAGTCGGGAACCAGATCGCTGACGCTCTTCGAGGCCAGCAAGCATCAATCGCTGTGTCGGAGTCGGCTGCCGGAGGACTCATCAACGCAGCGTTAGTAGCAGTTCCCGGAGCCAGTGATTTCTACCGCGGAGGCATGATTGTCTACACCGCTGCTGGTAGAAAAATTCTCGCCGGCGACGAAGAATTGCCACCAGGGTTGAAGGGCGCAACCGAGGCCTTCGCTCTGGTCCAGGCAAATCGGGCCAAGCTTTTGTATCGAGCCGATTGGGGCATAGGCGAGACTGGTGCCACCGGTCCTTCAGGCAACCCTTACGGTGACCCGCCGGGCTTCGGATGGTTAGCGTGTAGTGGGGGCTTGAACGCAACCCTGCAAATTCGGACCGACAATGATGACCGCACGAGCAACATGCACGCTTTCGCCCTCGCAGCATTGCAACTCGCGGTCAAGACGATAAAGGCGTAGATTTTGAGTGTGGATTCCATACCGCTGTCGGTCCTCGATTTAGCGACTGTCTCCAGCGACGCGACAAGTGCACAAGCACTCCAAGAGGCGACGCTTGTCGCACAACGGGCTGAAGAACTCGGGTATTTACGGTTTTGGGTAGCTGAACACCACAACATGAACACCGTCGCCAGTACATCGCCAGCTGTCCTAATCGCCCACGTGGCTGCTTCAACCGAACGAATCAAAGTGGGATCGGGCGGTGTGATGCTTCCCAACCACGCCCCACTTGTTATCGCAGAACAATTCGCACTTCTTGAGGCTTTGCATCCAGGCCGTATCGATCTGGGTATTGGTCGGGCACCTGGTAGCGACCGTCAAACCATGGCAGTGATTCGAGGGTCCGCGGTGGCATTGTCGGTAGAGGACTTCCCTCGCGATCTCATCGATGTGATGGGTCTCCTCGGAGACGTCCGAACTGATCATGGATTATGGAACAAGTTCTCTGCAACTCCTGTAGCGACGTCGTCTCCGCACGTCATTCTTCTCGGGTCAAGCGGCTTTAGTGCCCAACTATCAGGCGTGTTGGGTCTCCCGTTCGCCTTCGCGAATCACTTCGACACTGGAGGCACACTCGAAGCCGTTCAAATATACCGTGACTCTTTTCGACCCTCACCCGTCCTGGAGGAGCCGTACACGATCGTCTCGGCGTCAGCGATCGCCGCCGGAACCAGTGAAGAGGCCGAGAGACTTGCTGCCCCGAGCCGACTGCGAAAATACGGTATGCGGACAGGCCGATTCTTACCCCTGTGCTCTCCCGACGAAGCGATGTCGCACTCTGAATGGGAGCGCGCCGCAGCGATGCCAAGCAACGCTGTCAACGGCACCGCCGACCAAGTCGTCGCAGGCTTGAACCAGCTCGCCGAACAGACCAAAGCGAACGAACTCTTTGTCTACGGCGCCACCTACGGGGTCGCAGAACGACTCATGAGCCTCGAACTAATCGCCAAACGATGGGAGCTTGAAGCCTCGCTAACGGATGCGGAGAACAACCTTTCCAAATGACTGACAACAAAACCATTGCCTTGGGAACACACTTCGGTCCCTATCGAATCGATGCCCGAGGAAACGAGATCACCGCAGTAAGGGGCCACGAACTTGACCCCCACCCATCTGTCATAGGCCAGGCCTTCATTCACAGCAAACAACTACGGATCGAACGTCCAGCTATTCGCCGATCCTGGCTAGAAGAAGGCCCCGGATCCAACACTGAGCGTCGCGGACGCGAAGCCTTCGTAGAAGTTGAATGGGACGAAGCCATAGATCTCGCTTCAAACGAACTCATTCGGGTGCGTGCAGAATATGGAGCACAAGCACTATTCGCTGGCTCCTACGGATGGGGCTCCTCGGGCCGAGTTCATGCCCCAAGTGCACTTTTATTCAGATTGCTTCGAATGTACGGCGGCTACACCGACGTATGGGGTACCTACTCGTCTTCCGCCGCCGACGCCATCGTCCCATATTTTCTCGGAATGGGATACCACGCCGCGATCGGTCAAGGCACTAGCTGGTCAGTCATCGCCGAACACACCGACTTGTTTGTGTCCTTTGGAGGGCTCCGACTGTCCAACACCGACGTCACTTACGGAGGGCAAGGCACCCACCACACACAAGATTGGATGGAAAAAGCAAAACGCAACGGGACAGAGTTTCTCAATGTCGGGCCATTACGCGACGATGTGGACCCCGGGATCAACCCACGCTGGCAACCCATTCGCCCCGGCACCGACGTCGCGTTCATGTTGGGATTGATTCACACCCTCACCACAGCGGGACTCATCGACCCAAACTTCGTCACCGACTGCGTTCACGGGTGGGACCGCTTCGAGGATTACGTGGTCGGAACCGTCGATGGAATACCAAAGTCAGCCGAATGGGCATCGGAAATCACCGGTATCAAAGCAAGCGTCATCCGGGAATTAGCCCGAGAAATGTCAAGTCGACGGACACTAATAAATGTTGGCTTATCGGTCCAACGTGCCGATCATGGCGAACAAACCTATTGGACCGCAGCCGCACTAGCATGTGCTCTCGGCCAGATAGGTCTTCCCGGCGGTGGTCTAGCGTTTCCGTTCGGAGCTCAAGGCAATGTCGGGGCTGGGCAAATACGCAAACGTGTTCCTGGGATGCCACTACCGCCCAGACCTAAGGACTCCCACATCATTTCGGTTTCCAGATTCCGAGAACTATTGGACAAACCAGGGGAGCGATATGACTTCAACGGCAGAAGCGACAAGTTCCCCGACATCAAGATGGTGTGGTGGGCGGGCGGAAACCCTTTCCATCACCATCAGAATCTGAGCGAGCTATCCAGGGCATGGCAACGACCTCAAACAATCGTCATCCAAGAACCATTCTGGACTCCGACGGCCAAGCGAGGCGACATCGTGCTTCCCTCTTCAACGCCGCTCGAACGTAACGACATCGGCGGCGCGGAAAATCTCTTGATTGCCCACGGTCGAGCGCTTGACCCACCCGGCGATGCGCGCGACGACTACGAAATCCTTGCGATGGTCGCGCATCGTTTAAACCTTGAAACCCAGTTCACAGAAGGCCGCAGCGCCGATGACTGGGTCGAAGTTCTCTACGAACTATTTCAAGCAGAGAACGACTGGGCACCCGATTATCACGAATTTCTCGAAGCCGGCCATCTGCGCTATCCCGACATGGCCGGAATGGGAGAAAACAACCAAGTGCTTCTTTCTGAATTTCGCGCCAACCCGACGAAGTTTCCACTAGGAACCCCAAGTGGACGCATCGAACTTTGGTCAGAAACCATCGAACAATATGAGTACGAGGATTGCCCACCACACCCAGCGTGGATGGAACCCTATGAACGGCTAGGGGGGACCGGATCGGATCGTTGGCCTTTACACCTCGTCTCCAACCAACCCACCGTGCGACTCCACAGCCAGTACGACCACACCGAACCGAGCACCGGATCCAAAGTGGCCGGTCGGGAACCGGTTCGTATTCACCCCCGCACAGCTCAGCAGCGCGGAATCGCTGACGGTGACCTGGTACGGGTCTTCAACGAACGCGGCGCTTGTCTCGCCGGTGCAGTCCTAGATGACGCGTTAATGCCAGAAGTCATCCAACTTTCTACAGGCGCCTGGTATGACCCAGACGAACAAGGAATGTGCCGGGCCGGAAACCCTAATGTCCTGACACGAGACAAGGGCACCTCCAAACTGGCCCAAGGCCCGTCAGCGCACACCTGCCTGGTAGACATTGAGCGTTTCGACGAACCAGCACCTCGGGTCGAAGCTTACGATCCTCCCGAACTCATCCAAAGACGGCAAGGTGAAACCGATGTCTAACGAGCATTCATCTGCCCACGAATGGCTACAGGGCTTCGCTCGCGAGCTAGAACTCGACGCACCCGATGACCACACCATCGAAGATCTTTTAAATCTCGCGGGAGTCGCAGCTCACGACTCCGAACGAATCGCCGCTCCAATCGCATGTTGGATGGTCGGAGTCGCTGGGATCGATCCCCACACCGCCCTTGCGCTTGCTCAAAAGTATGCAAGTGAACGCACGACCTGACGATTTACCTACAATCAAATGCTGTGAACGACCGCAACTGGGGTTTTAGAACACGGGCACTGCATGCCGGTGCGAGACCCGATGCATCCACTGGGTCTAGGGCTGTGCCTATTTACCAATCGACAAGCTTCGTTTTCGAAGACACAGCCGATGCAGCAGACAAATTTGCTCTCCAGAAGTACGGCACGATTTATACCCGAATCTCCAACCCCACCATTAACGCGTTTGAAGAACGAATGGCCAGTCTTGAATGCGGAATCGGATCAGTTGCGACCGCCTCGGGTATGGCCGCCGAATTCTTAACGGCGGCGGCTTTGGCAGGAAGCGGAGATAATTTCGTCACATCCTCTGCCCTCTACGGCGGCACACACACCCTTTTCGATGTCACGCTGGGACGTTTCGGGGTTGAAGCCCGGTTTGTCGACGGCGATAATCCCGACGCCTACGCCCAAGTCATAGACCAAAACACGAAATTCTTGTACACAGAGATCGTCGGCAATCCCTTAGGGTCGATTCCTGATCTATCAGCGATCGCCGCAGTTGCACATTCACACGACCTTCCACTCGTCGTCGATGGGACATTCGCAACCCCGTACTTGTGTCAACCCCTCAACCACGGCGCCGACATCGTTCTGCACTCGGCCACAAAATTCATAGGCGGTCATGGTCATTCGATAGGCGGAGTCGTGACCGAATCGGGCCGCTTTGACTGGGGGAGCGGACGCTTCCCCCACATGACTGAACCAGTCGAAAGTTATAACGGACTGAAATTTTGGGAAAACTTTGGAGAATACGCCTTCTGCACCAAATTACGAGCCGAACAACTACGCGATGTCGGAGCTTCAATGTCTCCAATCAACGCATTCTTACTTCTCCAAGGGATAGAAACCCTGCCTTTCAGAATGGACGCTCATGTTGCCAACGCGCAGGCTGTCGCCGAGCATCTTGATCAGCACGAAGCGGTCAATTGGGTGAACTATGCCGGTCTAGCAACATCTCCTTACAACGATCTTGCAAATATCTACTTACCTAAAGGCCCCGGCGCTGTCTTTACCTTCGGAGTGAAAGGCGGAAGACCTGCGGGGGCCAAGTTCATCGAATCTCTCCAAGTCATTAGTCATCTAGCCAATGTCGGAGACGCTCGCACACTCGTCATTCACCCAGCCTCCACGACCCACCAGCAACTCTCAGACGAGGCATTAGCTTCGAGCGGGGTTAGCGACGACATGGTTCGGCTATCGGTCGGACTAGAAGATTTGGAAGACATCATCTGGGACCTCGAACAAGCTTTAGCGAAAGCGAGTGAATCGTGACTGTCATCCATGAACCGGTACCAGGTTGGAGTGAACCAACCGCTAGCAAGAGACTCGATCTATTGAAGCGAACCGGCACCATAGCGATGGTTGGGGTCTCTGCTAATCCATCTCGCCCAAGTAACTTCGTTGCAACATATCTGTTGAGTTCCAGCACTGACTTTGACGTCTACTTTGTGAACCCCATGGCAGATGAGATTTTAGGCAAGCCGTGCTACCCAACCCTCCGTGACCTGCCGATAGTTCCAGACTTGGTTGACGTATTCCGCCGATCCGATGATTTGCCTGAAGTCGCAGAGGAGTCCGTGGCCGTGGGCGCAGCATCATTTTGGGCGCAACTTGGATTGTGGAACGTCGATGCAGCCAACATTGCCATTAGTAACGGACTTGACGTAGTCATGGATCGTTGCCTCAAGATCGAACACGCCCGATTTCACGGAGGTCTTCACCTAGCGGGATTCGACACCGGCGTAATCGACTCACGACTAACCCTATAAGTTCAGCTTTTCAAAGGGCGGACGTGCACACTGGTTGAGTGATGTCTGGTCGAATTGCTGCAGTTGTCTGCCTTGCAACAAGCACGTTGACGATGTCTTGCAGTACACCATCCACCGAAGCCGATAACGGCGCTCTCCTAAGTTCAACTACTAGTTCAAGGCCATCTACCACCCCACCTGATTCAGCACCTAATGACGTCACTGAATTCACCTACAAGGGCGAAGTAGCAGCACCAGATGTACCCAACGGTCTCGACTGGTTCAATGTCGCGAGACCGCTATCTCTAGTGACAGATCTGCGCGGGAAAATCGTCATACTCGACTTCTGGACTCAAGGATGCGTCAACTGTCTTCATGTCATCCCGGACCTGCACAGACTTGAGGAAGAGTTCCCCGACTCACTGGCCGTCATTGGAGTTCACTGGGCGAAATTTGATCATGAACGGACCAGCGAAGCCATAGGAAAGGCAATACAGCGGCTTGGCATTCAACACCCAGTTGTAAACGATGATCACGAATATCTACGCAGGTCCTACCGGGTGCAAGCCTGGCCAACCCTCGTCTTAATCGATCCCCTTGGTCGAGTCGTGGGAGTCCACGCGGGGGAGGGGGTCTACCCTCTATTTGAGCCGGTCATCGACCAAATGACCCGTGAGTACGGAGCCGCAAATCTGATCGATGTCCGTCCGCTGGAACTGATAGCGAAGAGTCCGGACTCGATCCCCACAGTCTTGAGCTTTCCCGGGAAAGTACTAGCCGACCCTTTCGGTGATCGGTTATTCATTGCAGACTCCGGCCACCATCGCGTGGTGATCACCGAACTTGGCGGCCGAATACTGGACGTCGTTGGCGGCGGATCACCCGGTCTAGCTAACGGAGCATGGGTTGACGCCCGATTCAACCAGCCCCAAGGATTAGCACTTTCCGCCAACGGCAGGTTCTTATACGTCGCAGATCGAGGAAACCACGCGATTCGCGTCATTGACCTGCTTCTGCGGAAGGTCCGGACATTCGCTGGAACGGGTCAGCCTGTCCATCGGGTCATCCCGGGGCCACCTTTGTCGACGTCAATTGCGTCTCCTTGGGATGTTGAACGAATCGGCAATCAGTTATTTATCGCCGGAGCTGGTCGCCACCAACTGTGGATCATCGACACGTCAAAAGAAGGACGACAAGCAGACTGGATCGATATCTTTGCGGGCACCGGAGCAGAAGGCATACAGGACGGGCCACGCTTGACGGCAACCCTTTCCCAACCCTCGGGTCTTTCGACCGATGGCTCCACCTTATGGTTCACCGATCCCGAAGCAAGCGCAATTCGATCCGTCGAGCTAAAGGATGGTGACGAAATAACGACCCTGGTGGGCACTGGACTGTTTGATTGGGGGGATTCGGTTGGCGATGTTGAAAGCACAGAATTACAACATGCCGTAGGCATCGAACTGGTGGGTGACAGCCTCTATATCGCTGACACCTACAACCATCGAATCAAAGCGATTCACCTTTCAAGCGGCGATTCCGTGCTGGTTGCAGGAAATGGATCTCCGGGATTGAAGGATGGCTACGGCCAAAATGCTCAACTCGCTGAACCCAGTGGACTCAGTCTCGCTAATGATGTCTTGTTCATCGCCGACACAAACAATCATCGAATCCGCACTCTGAATATCAAGACCGGCGAAGTCACCACTCTAGAACTCAGCAATCTGCAAGCGGCGCCGCTGATAACGCGCGAAGCCGCAGATGAAACCGTTACTTTTGCCCAACAAGTTGTAAGCCCGGGAACAGTGAAATTGTCCGTCGAATTGCTTCTCCCGGCCGGATACGAATTTAACGACGAGGGCACATTTGCTCTTGACCTCACAATCGAAAACGCAAGGAAATCCCAGGTGGTCGGTAGGAGTTCCTACCGAGCGCAGGGACCCCAAATGCCACAAGAGTTCAACCTATTCATAGGAGACGAGAAGCAACTCAAAATTGAGGTAGACATCACAGTCTTCTACTGTCCTGCGCAGAACGCTACCTTCTGCCTCTTGCGTCATCTCCTCTTGGAACTCCCGATCGAAGTCGGCGACGCAGGGACCCAAAAGGTAGCGCTAACGCACCCACTCCCCTCCGCAGAGGAAATTGATCGCAGCATCGAGAGCGGCAGTGGCTAGACACTCACGGCTCCAAAAAAAGGCAAAGAGCTTCTTATGTGCCGTTGCCATAACAGCAGCAGCGGCGGCGGCCCCAACTTTTCCTAAAGAGTCGACCGCCGAAGCTGAAGAAACCATTGAAACGGTCGCGCCGGACCCGACCGTCGTAGCGGTAGTCGAAGGTCCAGGAGGCATCGGGTATTGGATTGTCGCGGCTGATGGATCAGTCGAAATTATCGGCACCAGCATCGTCCCACCTCTCGGTGACCGAGAGCCAATAACGGACAGAGTTCGAACCGCATATGCGGGCGCTCCCGGAGCACTGGGGATTTGGCTCGAACTTGCCGACGGGACGAAACTCGCTGTGGGTGACCCCGGTCCCAGGATCTTCACTGGAAATGACCGGCCCCCTGGATGGCTTTTTGGTCTCGCGCTCAAACAACTCATGAAAGGTCGCTGGATCGACGAAATAGATCGTGGCTGCGTAACTGAGCTTCCCCGAGCCGTCCGAATCGGACAACTCCTGCTGCCAACAATGACTGAAAGTCAATTCGGTGCGGCAATCGAAGAATCACGAGACCATCAAATCGCAGGAATTCTGCTTTCAGGTGGGGCCACTCCGTGGATCGGTCGCCGAATCAACGAATTGCAGGACTTCGCTGGACGGATCCCCTTACTTATGGCCGCTGACGAAGAAGGTGGCAGAGTACAACGGCTCCACCATGTCTTACCGAATCTGCCAAGCGCAGCTCGTCAGGTAAACGAACGCTTGGAACTGGTAGCTCAACGTGCTGAACGTCATGCAACTCAAATGCTTGAATTCGGCTTCGACGTCAACTTCGCACCCGTTCTTGATGTCGGTGCCGGACCAGGGATCGGTGACCGATCATTTTCTAACGATCCATCGCTGGTAGCGGACTACGGAATGGCAACAATCGAAGGTCTGAGCGACGGCGGTGTACTCCCAGTCGTTAAACACTTTCCCGGACATGGGTCAGCTAGCGCAGATTCACACCTAGGACGTTCGGTCGGACCACCATTGGCCCAATTGCGTGAAAACGACCTTGTCCCGTTTAAGGAAGCAATATCATCGAGAAAAGTTGCGGTGATGGTGGGACACATCGAAATACCGGACCTAACCGGTGACCTACCAGCATCATTATCGCGGGCCGCTATCGATGGTCTTCTACGAAACGATCTAGGATTCAACGGACTGGTCGTGACCGACGCGCTTAACATGCGCGCCATATCTGACCGTTGGACCGTTGAGGAAGCGGTCGTCATGTCGCTTGAGGCAGGCGCGGACTTAATGGTTCTAGGCACACTGGCTGAAGTGGGCGCTGCCTTCGACGCCATCGACCGCGCAGTTCATCAAGGAGAGGTACCAGTTGACCGGGTTGATGAAGCAGCCACCCACGTGCTCAGAGCCAAGAAAGTTAACGCGTGCACGCTAGTCGGGCGGGTGCGCGGAGTATTCAACACCGTTTATGACTGGTGATGAACTGCATTGCTGTGAAATTTCAGTCGAAGGTAATAACTGATCTCGTAACTGATCCAGCCTTCATGGCTTCGAAACCTTCGTTGATTTCTTCCAAACTGATGCGCGCTGACACCATTTCGTCAAGCATCAATCTGCCATCCAGGTACATGTCCACCAGGCGGGGCATATCAGTTCGAAACTGATTCGAACCCATGTTTGACCCCTGAATCTTTTTCTCAAACAGAAAATCAACACCATGAAGTTCAACGTTGGTGCCAATAGGGATCATCCCGATGACAGTCGCCGTGCCACCGTTGCGCAAGCTCTGGAAAGCCTGTTCGGAGGTCTGCTTAAGGCCCACTGCCTCAAATGATTTATGAACTCCGCCTCCGGTCATCTCGTGGATCGCGCCAACAGCGTCAGTGTCGGCAGCATTTACAGTGTCGGTTGCGCCCATCTGACGGGCTACCTCAAGCTTGTTATCGAGCATGTCAACAGCGATGATTCTGCCGGCACCCGCAATTCGCGCTGCCTGAACAGCAGCGAGACCAATACCGCCGGCACCAAATACAGCGACTGTCTCTCCTGGTTCTACCCGAGCGGTTCGAAACACCGCCCCGACACCGGTCATGACCCCGCAGCCAATAAGAGAAGCACGATCAAGAGGCATGTCCTCCCGGATCTTCACAATGGCATGCTCATGCACCAGCATCTGTTCTGCGAACGACGAGAGATTGAGAAACTGCCAAGCCGTATCACCGTCGATGGTCAAACGCGGAGTTTCGTCGGGACCTCGATTGCACTCCACGTCTTTGTTGGAGCACAGCGACAAACGGCCCTCAATGCAGTACGAACAGTGACCGCAAAACACCGAAAGGCACGTGATGACATGATCCCCGGGCTGCACGTAACTCACGTCCGACCCGACTGCCTCCACAACCCCAGCGGACTCGTGCCCAAGCACGGCCGGAGTCATGTACGGGTACTTGCCCTCCATAAAGTGAAGATCACTGTGGCAAAGACCAGCAGCCGATGTATGGATAAGAACCTCCCGTGGCCCCGGTTTGTCGATCCCCACTTCACTTATCTCAAGCTCACCTGGAATTTCGTTAAGAACTGCTGCCTTCACACCAAACCCTTTCGGTCACGAGGCCCAATCGATTTACTAACCTCATCCTCAACCTCGTCGAATGAGGAGGCTAGTCCTAGTGTCCACGATGAGTAAACCGGCCTGCGATGTTGTCCTGCTATGAGGTACCGATAGACAACAAGTTTTCGACCGGCCGATACAGCTCTTCTAAGTGGTCAAGCTCTTGCGATGACAACTCGATACTGCAAGCTTCGACCAGTTGTTGCAGCTGCTCAACTCGCGACACCCCCACCACTGGTGCGGTGATGCCTGGCTTAGCAAGCAACCATGCAACAGCTATCTGCGCCGGCCGGCAACCGCGGTCGTCGGCGAGAGCGATGACGCGATCAGCGATTTCGAAATCCATTTCACCCCTGTACAGAGACTCGGTTCGCGTCCGATCTTGGCCGGTCGAACGGGCCGTCGTCCCACCATCGAGACTTCCCCGGTATGCACCCGCCAAGATACCGCGCGCCAAAGGAGACCAAGGCTGCAGAGCCACTCCAGTGCTCAGGCAATAGGGGTTCATCTCCCGCTCTTCTTCTCGGTAAATGAGGTTGTAATGGTTTTGCATACTGATGAACTCTGTCCAACCATTGATACGAGCGGTCAACTGCAACTCAGCGAACTGCCAAGCGAACATCGAAGAGGCACCGATGTGAAGAGCTTTGCCTGCCTTGACAACGTCGTTGAGCGCTTCAAGTGTTTCTTCAATCGGTGTGGAGGCCGCACCTCTAATGCCGTGTGGGTGGCGGTGAATAATGAGTTGATCCACATAATCAAGTCCGAGGCGACGGAGCGAACTATCGATGCCTTCGATGACGTGTTTTCGAGAAAGCCCGCCTTGGTTGGCTCCGCGACCCATGGGCATACCAATCTTGGTGTTAATCACGTACTCCTCGCGGGGTAATAATTCACGCAACAACTGTCCGACCACCTCCTCACAGGCCCCAACCCCGTAAATATCAGCGGTATCGAAATAAAAAAGTCCGGCTTCAATCGCAGCCTGGAAAATCGGGCGGGCATCGTCAATGCCTAGAGTCCAATCGCCTTGATGACCTCGGCCGGGTTCACCAAAGTTCATAGTGCCAAGACATAGCCGAGGCACACGCAGTCCTGTTTTTCTCCCGAGGGTGGTGGTTGCAAGCATGGCCGCTCCTTAATGGAAGATCGATGGCAGCGTCAGAGAAATCTGAACGGGTGTCGCCAATAGACAGCGGCCACTACTCTACGGCAACTGCCATCTGAGGTCGGAGGCGTATTCGTTGACTGAACCAGTGCTGTACGAAGAACGCGACGGTGTCGCAATCATCGCTATCAACCGACCTGAAAGGCTGAATACTCTGACCGCTGAGGTCATCGAAGGAGTAGCCGACTACATCGACAAGGCCACCCAAGCCACCGATATCTCCGCCATTGTGCTGCGAGGCGAGGGGGAGAACGTCTCGGCTGGATACGACCTACGAGAATTCTTGGAATCGTCGGTTCTGACTGAAGGAGAGGTCTGGGACCCGGTAGCGGACTATCAATCGATGTCAGCCAATGTCCGCCGATTCATGACGATCTGGGAGTGCCCTAAACCAGTTATCGGTGAAGTTTCGGGTTGGGCTCTCGGAGGAGCCACCGACTTAATACTTTGCGCTGACCTGCTCTTTATGGCCACCAACGCACAAATTGGTTACGCACCTAGCCGGATATATGGAACCCCCACCACCATGATGTGGGTACATCGCATTGGCCTAGAACACGCGAAACAATTCCTGCTGACGGGTCGCCCGATCGATGCCAAAACAGCATTTCGGATCGGTTTGGTTTCACATATCTGTGAGCCCGATGAACTATCAGAGGCTGCGGAAACCGAAGCGCGGCGCTTCGTCAATATTCCAGCTAACCAGCTTGCCCTCAACAAGCTTCTCATCAATCAAGCTTTCGAGAACATGGGACTCCGAACATCGCAGATGCTGGGCACATTCTTTGACGGGATTGCCCGCCATACCCCCGAAGCTCAGGAATGGGTATCACTCATAAACGAAGGGAACTTCAGAGACGCCGTCGCGGATAGAGATCGCCCTTGGCGCGATTACGGTCAGAGTTCTGAGGACGGCGAATAAGGTTCGCGTTGAGCCCAGGGTCACTCAGACGGCAATGTCACCTCAACGACGGGCGCTAATGGCTCCTCGCCGGCTGTGACCGCATCGACAATTTGCTTCCAGGTCAGCAACCACACTTCCCACAGCGGTCCGATTCGCCATTCATCTACCGGGATAGCAGTCACCTCTACCCCAAATTGGCGCCAAGCGTCTGTACGAACGATGTCGGTTCTGGCTGGACGACTACCGTAGCGATCGGGAACTCCGTACTGAAATAGGGGTTCAACAAAGGCGTCGACTAGTCGACCGGCGTTTCGCCTATTTGGTGTATTGCTGACTACGCCGGCGTAGTTGACAATCTTTACGCACCCGTTATCAATGACAGCTACGTCGACCTCGTCGGGAAGTTCGGGAAGAAATCGCACGCTAACAGCCGGCATCCCTGAAGAACCCCAAGTCAACGAACGAGAGTCCGTATTATTCACACTCGCCGAAGGCTGGAAACGACTAAACCACGCCACTTCCCAACTGGGGGCGATCTCAACTCCCCAGCGGAGTATCTCTTCAACGAACTTCGGCCAGGGAACGACACCTTCGACGTTCTCTCGGTGAAGGCGTTCAATCGCCACCAAGAAGTAAAGACCCATGCGACTTGAAAGCGGATCCGGAATGACCGCAGTTTCAGCATGTTGAGGATCGGTAAGATCATCAATCTTTTCTGGCGCCCGCAACGGCAAGTCGCCAGGCTCGGGTAACTGATCAACGGGACGCGGAACAGCGTCATATCGAGACTTCGATCGATTCAAGCAGGCCGCCAACTGGCTCACCGGAGTGAGCATTCCGTCTTGAAGTAACAACGAAGGATCAAGCCGATCTGCCGAGATGGGTCGGTATGGTTCAACCAGCTTTTTTTCTGTGACTAATCGCCGTTCAAGGCTGTCGATCCCCAGGACCACGTCTGCGATCGGATTAGCGGCAGTCCGTTCAAGCAAATTAACCATCGTTGTCGAGTCTTTTTCGACGAACACAAGCACCTCGATCCCCGTGCGGCTTGTGAAGTCGTCGATTGCATCCTGAGGCAAGTGGAACTCTTCATGGGTTAACAGTCGAATGGTGTCCGCTGTTTTCACACTCGGTGCGCAACCGGCAAGAAGACAAGTCACCACACCTACGGCAACGAAAGCCACGCCGAAGTGAAGGAGAGGCCTATTCATGGCGGGAAGTCACCACTACCAAAACGATGCCGCTTTGGACAGAGATGGTTGGCGTTTGGACCACTTCGTTACTAAGACCCAAGCTACTGAATGGCGGAATTTCGTCTGCTGGTCCAAGATCCCAACGTAACCCTTCAGTCGACACTCTTGTGTCGCTGCCAAGAGCGAGAAGGGTCAACCAAGAACCTGTTTGGACTTCTATATCGAAAGGTTTTCCGGGCTTCAAGGCCACAGATCGACTTGCGCCACAGTGAGTGATTATGCGCCGGTTGATGTTGTCATCGTTAGCTATGAGCATCGACCCGACCAGTAAGTGATCGAGTCTTCCCCCGCCTCCCGTAAGAATGTCGACACCCGTCGCGCCTGCGGTCCAAGCGAACTTCAGTGCCAGGGCAAGGTCACTCGCATCTTTGTCTTGGGCGTGCCGCTCTAGCACTAATCCGGGATCCGTTTTTCGGAGAGCGTCGAAATCGAGAGAATCGAAATCTCCTACAACGACATCGACCGGTAGTCCTAAATCCCGGGCGTGTCGGTACCCAATGTCTGCTGCGATCACCAATGTCGGTGGAGGACCTGACGGAAGTGACGGGATTCCCGGACCTCCATCGATAACCCAAGTTCGAGTGGGATCGAAAGAAGTAGCGCTGCTTGGCGACGTAGACACAGACCCATGATTGCTAAAAACCGCAGCGAATGGCAATGAGTATCGCGTGAGCGACCCATTCTGGGGTCTGGCTGCCGGTACCTTCGAGGAATGATGCGCTCGCTCCGACGGCTTCTCCGCGTGCCTGTCATCGTCGTAATGGCGGTGGTGTGCGCCGTTTTTTTAGCAAATGTTGGCGTCGCGATCGCGCCACATGCCAAAGAAGCGTTATTCGCCGTCGAACGAGAACGGATTGACGTTGCCCTGAATCTTTCACCGGGGGCGCAACGAACTGAGGTCTACGACAGTGTCGGGAATGAAATAGGAATTTTGCGATACGACATTGATCGTGAACTCGTCACGTTCGATCAGGTACCGGAAGAAGTGCTCGCAACATTGCTTGCTGTAGAAGACAACAAGTTCTGGCTGCACAACGGGGTGGATGTTCGCGCTATCGCTAGAGCGATGATTCAGAACGTTACGAGTGGCGGAATCACCCAAGGCGGTTCGACGATCACTCAACAAATCGTGAAATTGCGTGTCGTAGGGGATGAGAGTTCAATTAGCCGGAAAATCCGCGAAGCCGTGCTCGCCGCGAGATTAGAAGAGGAGTTCTCCAAGCAAGAAATACTTGAGTTCTATCTCAACGAAATTTACTTCGGGAATGGTGCCTACGGACTTCAGGCTGCAGCCGAAACCTATTTCGGGAAGGATGTTGCAGCGCTCGATATTGGCGATGCCGCATTCTTAGCTGGGCTTATCCGAAGCCCTGGCATCTATGACGGTTTCGAAGATGTTGAGATAGCTGGCAAACGTCGAAGCATGTCGCTACAGAGCGCGGAAGAAGCTGGAATTATCGATACCGACGAACGCGAACGCTTCGAACAACGCGGTCTGCCTGACCGAAACAGAAGTCCCCAACGGACAGACGAAACTCTCCGCCGAGATTATTTTCTGGACGAGGTAACGGAAGCTCTACTCAAGCACCCGGCGTTAGGTGAGACGTATCAAGAGCGGTTTGCACAGGTCTATAACGGAGGTCTTCGAGTATGGACCACGTTCGATCCGACTCTGCAGAAGCATATGGAGCAGGCCGTGCGAGAGGTGTTGCCCGAAGGTTCGGACGACTTTGAGGTTGCGATGGCATCTGTCGATCCGTCCACAGGTGCAGTGCGAGCATTCATTGGCGGTCCCGAGTTCGCTGATTTTCAATTCAACCTTGTGACTCAAGGGCGACGACAGCCGGGCTCATCGTTTAAGACATACGTCCTTGCCGCCGCGGTCGAGAAAGCTGGACTATTTCCGTTCGACACCATCAGTGGAAAGGGACCCTGCACTTTTCCTAATCCACCGAATGTGGACTATGAGGTCAGTAATTTCAATGACAGTGACGGAGTAGTGGGGACGGTTCAGTTCGCAGTGTTGAAGAGCTCGAACTGCGGATTCGTCCGACTTGGATTACGAACTGGTCTAGAAAATGTCGTTGAGGTTGCTAATAGGCTCTTGGGCCGAGATAGCGAAAATTCCTTCCGCCCATACCTATCTATGTCGCTTGGAGCGCAAGAAGTTACACCCCTGGAGCAGGCCGTAGCGTATGCAGCAATCGCCAACGGCGGTCTACGGATGGAGCCCTACTACATAAGCAAGATCGAAGACGCATCAGGGTCGGTGATTTATCAGCATGTTCCAAGAGGCCGTCGGGCGATCAAATCGACTACAGCGGCGTGGGTCACCAAAGCACTTGAAGAGAACGTTATTGCAGGGACAGGGCGTCGAGCCCGTCTCGAAAGCGGACAACCTGCCGCGGGGAAGACCGGTACCGCACAGGATTTCAGCGACGCGTGGTACGTGGGGTTCACGCCCCACTTGAGTACTTCAGTTTGGATGGGACACCCAGAAGAAAAGGTGCCCATGAACGACATCCAAGGCCGCGACGGGACAGGTGGCTGGGTTCCGGCACGGATCTGGAAGGCTTACATGACGCGTGTCTTGGAAGGAGAGCAGATTTTGCCCTTAAGCCGTCCGCCGCCACCTCAACGAAGTGCTCAGCATTTGTATCTGCCTGAGGAAATGTGCGCTGTTGACGTACAGCTAGATCGAGACCGCGGACCGATGCAATTTGATTTGCCCTGTTCGATGGTTGAGGTGGATCTCGACGTCGGCAACTTCGTGGCGCACCCGGAGGCGAACTGTCGAATGACTGAGCTATCAAGCACCGGCATTTTTAGGGATGAGTACCTCAATTGTGCGCTAGTGGCTAGCCGTAACCCGGTGACCACTACTACGGTGCCCCCAGAAGGAGGCACGGATGGAGCTTGAGGGTGCCTTGCGTGCTAGAACCGGGGCAGGTTGAGAGTAAACGATTCGGGTTGTTGGGGAGGCAACATTGAGCGAACTTGAGGTTTTAGTGGAACTTCAGGAGCTAGATATCCGGCTCTCTCAGCTTTCCTATCGTTCAGCGACGCTTCCTGAGCATCAGGAAATAACCAACCTTCAAGATGAAGATAAGAAACTTCAACAAGAAATCGCTGAGGTGCTGACGCACCTTGAGGTTCTTAGGAAGAGTCAGGTTGAACGAGAAGCAGAGGTGCAGGCTTTAGAAGACAAGATCGCCAAATCGACGAGCGCTCTGTATGGAGGCGAGATGACCTCACCGAAAGAGGCGACCGCCCTGCAAAGTGAGATCGATTCTATTTCGCGTCGCCAATCGGTTCTAGAAGACCAGATTATTGAAGTGATGGAACAAATTGAGCCTTTCGCCGTAGAGGAGGCTCGGATTTTAGGCCAGCGAAGTGCTGGTGGTGAATCGCGTCAGCAACTGGAAAAGCAGCTAGCTGAGACTCAAGATGAAATCGAAGGCCAGCGAGAAGCAGTGATCAAAGC
>DGLO01000092.1:7857-14383 GCA_002388005.1 Candidatus Neomicrothrix sp. UBA4542 | reverse complement strand
CAGGATGGGGGACCATACAGCGGTGGGTCGCCTAGTGGGCACATCGTGCGGCGCCTGTTTCTTGGAGATCTCAGCCGTCGAAATTGATCGAATTCGGAGGTTGCCGAGTAACGAACCTTCGGAATGCCCAGAGTGCGGCGCACTTCTCATTCGGTAACGGTCCCCTGATGCTGTTGTGGTTTGCAGGCACCGCGTTCGCAGCGATGTGGTTCACCTTCCGAGACGCCGCCATAGATCACCGCCTTGTAATAGTGGGCTCTCTTTTACCCGGTGTGATTGACGGGCTCTATGGTCAAGCATGGGTTCTACACACACTTTCTGCCCCGATTGTCCTCCTGGTGATGTTGATGTTGGTCACTATTGGGCGTCGTCATTTACGTCGACTGGTCCTCGCTCTTCCCATTGGCATGTTCTGGCATCTGGTATTTGATGGCGTGTGGATGGATACCCAACTGTTTTGGTGGCCCGTAACGGGACTGTCTTTTGCTGAAACTGCGGTACCGGCCAGTGAGCGATCGTTCTCCACCGTTCTCGCCCTGGAGTTAGTTGGTCTAGTCGCTCTTTGTTGGGTGTGGCGCCGTATGGGTTTGACCAATTCCACGCGTCGCCGGTTGTTCATTCGAAGTGGACGTCTGGATCGCGTCATAACTGACCCTCCAACGAAGAGTCATTAGTGCTGTTCATCGTTCGACACGGAAGGACAGCGGCTAACGCCCTCGGTCTTTTGCAAGGCCGCGTAGATAACCCCCTTGACGATCAGGGACGCAAGCAGGCGGAGCAGATAGCTGAGGCCTTAGGTCGGGTGGATCGGGTGGTTTCGTCCCCTCTTCGGAGAGCTACGCAAACAGCGGAAGCGTTGGGGCAAACCCCCCTAATAGACGAACGTTGGGTCGAACTTGATTACGGCGATTGGGACGCCCGACCCGTCGCAGATATCACTCCCCAAGAATGGGCGGCGTGGAGGGAAGATGATTCCTTTTGCCCTCCCAGGGGAGAGTCCCTAGCTGACTTAGATCAACGGGTCGCGGCGGCTTGCGAAGATCTGATTCCTCAGGCCGAAAGCGAAAACGTTGCAGTCTTTACCCATGTTTCGCCGATTAAGTCAGCTGTCGGATGGGCATTGGGTGTGTCGGAACAGATTTCTTGGCGCCTAAATGTTGCACAGGCGCAAATAACAAGAATCGCGATACGAGGTAACCGACCGATTTTGACTGTGTTCAATGAGACAGCACATTTAGAAACCAAAGTTCTTGACTGAATTTAGGCAGCCCTAAAGTTCCCATCGTTTAGTTGGATTACTCGTCCGTCGTTAACCATTCGATCCAGGTGGATCTGGGCGGAGCTAAGTTCGACGTGGTTCACGAACTGCATCTCGACATGGGGGCGATACACGAAACGGTGTGCAGCGCACTGATCCAACGACCGAGGTTCTTTCAAGAATTCCAGCATGGACAACTCTCGATTCGTAATTACGTTCGCGAATTGGTCCAGGAGGGCAAGAAAGTTCTCTCGGCCCGAAATCACCCACTTGTGGTGGAACGTTACAAAGTGATCAGCGTCGATTGACCGACACCGCTCAATAGATTGTTCGAAGTCGTAAAGAGATGACCATTCATCGAAGTAGTAAGGACCGAATCCAGACAAGTCGATGTCTCCGAGGTACGCGGTGCGTGCTTGGGGGATTACGAACACGCAATGCCCCTTGGTGTGTCCGGGTGTGTGTACTACTTCAATTTCGACTCCGCCAAGATCGAAGATTGCCGCATCAGAGAAAGTTGAGATCTCCGTTCGGGGCGCATAATAAAAATCGTCGACAACTTCTCGACGGAAGTCCTCCTCGACGGCAGCGGGCATTCCGTACATGGCCATCAAGCCATCTAAAGAAGTCAGCCCTATGGCATCTGCCTCGTGACAGTGCACGGGTACATCCTCTAGTTGGCTCAATCCAGGTAGGTGGTCCTCATGAACGTGAGACAAAAGCACGTGGTCTACCGAGAATGACAGTCCACGCTCCGCAATGGTTAGCGAAGGATCAATGAGAGCGACTTGGCGTGTTCCGCGCACCAGCAAGGAGTTCCCGTGAGGGTATTTACCTCGATCCGCTCCTGTGAGAACTGTGGCAGCGCCAAGGTCAAGCCCTCCAGGCCAATCAACATCGAGAAAATCATCGCCCATGGTTGTGAGGGTACTTGTAGCCCGAGTCTGAATTTTCGGGAAGGCAGTTGACGGTGGCGGTGAGTCAGCCTGTAGGCGGGATTCTGTCCAGTGACGAAAGTCACGTGGGTGACCATCCATCTCAGCGGTCTACCCGGAATCTTGAGGCGAGCCGCCTGATTCCTGCTTGACCTTGCTCCGGGCGGGGTTTGCAAGCCGCGCAAGTCACCTTGCACGCTGGTGCGCTCTTACCGCACCGTTTCAGCCTTGCCTGTGACTAGCGGAACTAGTCCATCGGCGGTCTATTCTCTGTTGCACTTTCCGTCGTCTCGCGACGCCTGGTCATCAACCAGCGCCCTGCCCTATGGAGTCCCGACCTTCCTCAATTGACCTCATCTCTGAAGGCAAGACCAACTGCGGTCACCCAGCCGACTCACCGCCAATATCAACTGTATCGCCGGTTCAAGAGACTGACCCGAGAAGCTTCCGTTTACTCGAAAAGTGAGTCTCGCTTGGGTGCCCAACGGCCACCCAGTACTCCGCCAAGAGTGGCGAGAGAGATGGCGAGTAGACATACGAATATCAAGCTCAGCCAAGACACGGAACGAATACCGCGGGCCACTCGCACAAATTGTGCAGCAAAGGCGAGTAACACTGCTGGGCTGGCAGTGAGCATTCCATGGGCAATGTGTGCCCGCGGTGCCCGCCAGGCGGCGATGAAGCCGCCGAGAATGAGGCCGACTGAAAGTGCTGCGGTGACCACGAGAGAATTGTCGCTGTCTTGTTCCACCAAGTTGCCGATTAACAACCCGAGTATCACTACTACAGAAAGTGAGAAAAACGCGCCGGACAGCCACGAACTGCGGTTAATTCGATGGCCGAAGAACAAAAAATCTTCACGCAACGAGCTTTTCCTCCTACTTGATGATCGAACGCTTAATTAGTGTGGACAATCCGGTGACGGATGGGAAAGAATCCTGATTGAAATGAGTATCAGCGAACCAGTCCACGAGACAGTCTTACATCCGAATCGTGGCGTCGCGGTTGGCGAGGCGTACCAGAGTTCTCTTCCGTTCGCGCCAGGTTCGAAGGCATGGCAGCAAGTCGCGGCCTGCCGTGGAATTGATGCCTCGGTATTTTTTCCGGATGACGAAGATGACAATGCAGAGACCGCTAAACAAATTTGCGATAATTGTTCGGTAGCGCAGCCGTGCCTCGAGTACGCAATAACAGTGCGGGAAAAAGAAGGCGTTTGGGGTGGAGCGACACAACGTGAACGGCGAAGCATTATCCGCCGCCGTCGACGTGCAGCGGCGCGACAGCGGTCTCAACGCGAGCTCGGTTCGCGGAACTGAAGAATCATCTGGACGATAGAGTCCGAACCGTGACCAACGACAAGAACGCTGCGGAGAGCCAAGAGACGTTAGAGGCGCATGGCGGCTGGTCGACTGTCCTCAGTGATTTAGTAGCGGGAGTTGATCTGACGCCTTCGGCCTCGCGCGCTGCCCTTGGAGCGATACTTCGAGGCGAAGCTACCGATGCACAAGTAGCAGGTTTCATCATCGCATTGGGAATGAAGGGGGGGTCGGTCCTGGAACTGACTGGACTTGTCGAAGCGATGATGGATGCCGCAGCACCTTTAGAACTACCCGATGGAACAATCGACATTGTTGGAAGCGGTGGAGCGCCATCACGACGGAAGCATGCCTTGAGCGTTTCGACGATGGCAGGAATCGTTGCGTCAGCCGCGGGAGCTGTTGTATGTAAGCACGGTTCGGTTGCGGCGTCATCAAGCAGTGGGTCATTCGACACGCTGACGGCATTGG
Source organism: Candidatus Neomicrothrix sp. UBA4542 (assembly GCA_002388005.1). Lineage (GTDB taxonomy): Bacteria > Actinomycetota > Acidimicrobiia > Acidimicrobiales > Poriferisodalaceae > UBA2110. The sequence goes on along the minus strand of DGLO01000092.1, from coordinate 10,403 downwards.
GTCTCGCTATCGACTTAGATGGCGACGGAGTGGCCCGCTGTGTTGAAGAGATCGGTCTTGGTTTCGCTTTCGCTAAGACGTTCCATCCTGCAATGAGATTCGTGGGTCCAGTGCGATCTGAACTTGGTGTTCCGACAACATTCAACTTTCTTGGACCGCTATCGCACCCAGGAGGTGTGCGCCGCCAAGTTGTTGGTGTCAGCGATCCCACGATGGCACCCCGGGTGGCTGGAGTCCTTGCGGCAAGAGGTAGCGAACACGCTTTAGTAGTGCACGGAGGCGATCGGCTTGACGAAATCACCACCACCGACGTGACTCGAATTTATGAGGTCCGGGATGGAGAGGTGGTCGGCGATACAGAATTTGATCCCGAATCGGTAGGTGTTCGACGAGTCAACCGAGCAGAAATCCAAGGCGGGACCCCTGAAGAAAACGTTCGGATCATGCATGAACTCTTCTCGGGGGCGGACAAAGGCCCAAGGGCCGACATCATCGCGGTGAATGCAGCGGCGGGACTTCTTGTGGCAGGGATTGTTGATGACTTCGGCTCCGGAGTAGATGCGGCCAAAGATGCCATGGTTGACGGTCGTGCTGCTGCCCAAATCGAGGCAGTCGTCGACCTAAGTAACGAGATTGCTAGCTAATCATGGTTATCGGGCAGTCTCTACCTTTTGGGGTTGGGGACGTTGTTCGCTTGGCTGCCACATCCGATGAGAGCCGTCAGCATCTAGTGGATCAAACAGGAACAGTGGTAGCCGTGCAACCTGGCAACCGCTTCGTTATGGCTGCGGTCAAGTTCGAAGATGACGAACGGCGCTGGACCATGGTTTATGACGTAGATGAGTTGGAACTCATTGAAAGATATGGGCACGGCGTGAGGTTCTCGGGTCGCCGTCTCAGTTCGTGATGACTTAGCAGCCTTGCCTCACCGGTTGGGTGCTGCGGATCCGAAAATCATCGAGGCCCGGATACCGGGACGACAATGGCCGGTCGCAATACACCAGACGTAATTCGTGTGCCTGGCTATCGAGCCAGTTTGCTACGCACCGCAGTTCATCCACCTCGTCCTTTCCAGTGATGCCGGTTACCTGACAAGGACGGACGTCAGTTCCCTCGTGTTCGGTCCACTTTTCTGCAAGTCGCCCCTCCTCTAACGTCGTAACGCCGATTCCGGGACCTTCCACCACCATGCGCCCGGCGGAACGAATGCTGTCAAGCTGATACGCGCGTCGAAGAGCATTAGACAAGGCTGCAGCGCGGCGACGAACGTCTGCTGCCTCCTCGAAACGCTGCTGATTAGCTAATTCGATCATTCGATCTCGAAGCGGTTCAAGTAGTCGTTCAGGGCGCCGGATAAGAGCTTCTAACGCGTCTTCTACGACGTCGTTATAGGACTGTTCAGTTACCTCGCCAGAGCAAGGGCAAAGACTCGCGCCAATTTGAGCGGCGACGCACTGGCCTGCAACATTTCGACCCGTAACCCGCTGAGTGCAGCGCCGTAACGGGATCACACTCTCTATGGCATCGGCTATGTCTCTAGCGACCTTACGTGAGGAAACGGGACCGAGGTAGAACGCTCCGTCGTCGCGGGACTCGCTCACAATAGATAGTCGAGGGAACCGCTCCCCTAGGGTGAGTTTTACGTATGCGTATTTCGGCCAATTCTTGGCTCGACGGTTAAAACGCGGGCGGAGTTGATGAATAAGGCGAACTTCCAATACCTCGGCTTGAAGTGGAGCGCGACATACCGTGTAGTCAACGCGCTGAGTTTCACGTAAGAGCTGGTCTACTTTGCGTCGTCGATCGCTAGAAAAATACGACCGAACGCGCGCTCGGAGATTCGTTGCTTTGCCGACGTAGAGCACTTCGCCTCGCCGATCGATGAAGCGGTATACGCCAGGGGAACGGGGGAGGTCTTCGGTTAGACGTAGTTTCGTAGCTTGAGGATGGTGTTGGATTTTCGGAAGCTGCTGGAGATCGTCAAGTCCCAGCACACCCAAGGCCGATGCTTGCTCAAGGAGCTGGTGAAGTAGGTCGGCGGTAGCTTGAGCATCGTCAAGAGCGCGATGGTTCGGTTGATGAGCTAGTCGAAAATATTTCGCCAGTGTGCGGAGTTTGTGGTTTGGGACTTCATGGCGAATCAAACGGCGCGCGAGGGCGAGTGTGTCAACCTTGCAACCTTCCCAATGGGTTCGTCCGGAGCGTCGCAATGCCGCATTTAGGAAGGCGAGGTCGAAACCAACGTTGTGCCCGACAATGACGGAATCACCGACGAACTCCAATAGAGATGGAAGAACCTGTTCGATTTTTGGCGCCCGGCACACCATTGCGGTTGTAATGCCGGTTAAGACTGTGATTTGAGGAGGTATGGCCCTTCCAGGGTCAACGAGCGTCTGGAAAGTTCCGATTTGTTGGCCTCCCTGATACTTAACGGCGCCAACTTCGGTGATCATGTCAGTGTCGCGACGTCCTCCCGTTGTCTCAAAATCAAGTACACAAAACGTAACTTCGTAGAGGGGGGTGCCGAGATCATCAAGCGATTGCTG
>DGLO01000092.1:0-7450 GCA_002388005.1 Candidatus Neomicrothrix sp. UBA4542 | reverse complement strand
GCGATGCGTCTTAGTAGTCCGCGCTTTCGCCCGACGGGAGTTGGCGTTTCTATGGTTGCGAGCGCTCCAGCAAAATCTGCCCCACTCTGAAAACGCTGTTCCGGATCCTTTGACATGGAACGCAGCACGATTTCCGCCAAGTCGTCTGAGACGCCGGCGTCACGGGGATCAGGTGGAGGGAGTCTTACGTGCGCGTGTAACAGCTCATTGCGCTCACCGTAGAAAGGAGCGGCGCCCACCACCAGGCGGTACAGCGTCGCCCCCAAGCTGTACAGGTCGGTTCGGCCATCCACGGAACCGCCGACTGCCTGTTCTGGGGCGAGGAACATCGGGGATCCAAAGACGCGGCCTTCAGGGGGAGGCGGCCCATCTAGATCGTGAGCTAAGCCGAAATCGAAAAGGACTGCGCGGTCGTGTTTCTCGTCCAACATGATGTTGGATGGCTTTACGTCGCGATGGACGATGCGATGATCGTGCACGTGATCGAGAGCGGAGCACATTTGCTGGATGATTGCGATGGCATGACTCAAGTCGATTGTCCTCTGTGACTGAACGCGATCCCAAACAGTCTCACCTTCGATAGGTTCAATCTCGATGTAGTGGGTACTAGCGATTACCCCAGCTTGTGTCACTTTCAAAACGTTGGGATGTTCGACTCGAGCCATCAACTCAAACTCTTGTTCGAATAGCCCGCGGATCTCTCCTCGAGCCTCGGCGAAGGGAGTCAGGACCTTGAGAGCGACCTCCCGTCCCTCGCGCACTGTTGCACGGTACACGTGCGCGACGGTGCCACGACCCAGCAGTTCGGTGATGCTGTAAGGGCCATACTGGCGACCCACCCAAATGTCTGCGTCATCGCCGAACATTGTTAACCCCGAATTGAAGCGTACCGGTCGTGTCGTCGTTGTTTGATTTTCTGAAGGTTGGCGGTCCTACCCCTGTTTTACTTTGCCTTCGTAAGAAGAGGGAGGACGGAGAGGCATGAGTAATGACGGTAATTTTAACAACTCCCAAGGGACCGTTTCCGACGCCGAAAGTTCGGTGCTAATTGATTGCGAGCTATGCGAGTTAAGTGGTTCCGATGTGTGCGACGACTGCTTAGTCACGTACTTATGTGGGTCCCGCAGCGGCTCTGTAGTCATTGAGTTGTCCGAAGTTCGAACCTTACGCACGATTGGGCGGACTGGTTTTGTGTCGGGTTTAAAGCTGGGCAAGCCTGCTGGATTGGAATCTGGACGGTAAATTTTGTAGGAGATACTTCTGACTAGCGTCTGCGACGCGGCGATGGGTTTATGTCTGAGCATTCTGTGGTGTCGAGTCCCAATCTTGAAGAGTTGAGGCGGATAGGAAAAGGCGCCGGCTTGAGCGATCTGGCGGTCACCGGGGTTCAACCAATTGTTGAGGCTCGTCAAGCCATCCAAAATAGAAAAGCTTTGGGGCTTCACGCAGGTATGACGTTTACCTACGGGAACCCAGTTCGAGCAACGGACCCTTCCCAACTGTTGGAGGGAGCCAAGAGTGTCCTTGTTGGTCTTCGTCGTTACCAAGCTCCGTTGAGGAACAAGAATCAAAGGCGAGCAGCCGAAGACTCACAAGAGCAACGAGCTGTTGGCGCGGTGGCCGCATATGTGACATCTGACGAATACGGACTACTGAGAGATGGGTTGATGGCAGTAGCTACCCGTCTCAGAGCGGCAGGGGCGAGGGCCGATGTTGTCATGGATGACAACAGGCTCGTCGATCGAGCGGTTGCGAGTAGATCAGGTCTTGGATGGTTAGGTCGCAACACGATGCTGATACATCCGCAACTCGGATCATGGACGGTCATAGGTTCCGTCGTTACGGATGTATTGATTCGAGAAGAAGTCAAAATAGTTGATGATGAATGTGGCACCTGTAATCGATGCAGTGTGGAATGCCCTACTGGCGCCATCGATAACTTCGGTGTGTTAGACGCAAATCGTTGCTTGGCATGGCTACTTCAAGCCAAAGGGGTCTTTCCCCGCAGTCATCGGGTAGCGCTCGGCGACCGGCTCTACGGGTGCGATGACTGCCAGGTGGTATGTCCGAAAAATGGAGACGCGCAGCCCGATGTTCTGGCGGCTCCCAAAAGTGAATCTGATGTTGACATAGTTGACTTGCTCAACAGCTCCGATGAACAGCTAATCGCAAGATATGGTCATTGGTATATCCCGAGACGTCGCGCCGAATACCTGCGCCGCAACGCGCTGGTGGTACTGGGCAACATCGGAAGTTCCAGTGATCCAGAGGTTGAGAGAGTCCTAGAAAACTGCTTGGATTCGTCGTCTCCGCTGGTTCGAAGCCATGCGATATGGGCAGCATGTCGGCTAGGGAAGACTGATTTGATTGAAACAAGGTCGTCTGATGCTCTCCTAGAGGACGATCCCGATGGATTCGTTGCCTCCGAATTGGCGGCCTGGGGAATCACGCCGACGTTGGATTCCCGATGAAGCGCCATCTTTTAGTCACCAATGACTACCCCCCCAAAGTAGGTGGTATTCAGAATTATCTTTGGGAGCTATGGAGGCGTCTCCCCGGAGATAGGGCCACAATTCTTACCCCCAAACATCCGGCGTCTGCTTCTTTCGATTCGGCTCAACGGCATCGCATTGTCCGAGACTCTCGCCGAGTGCTTCTCCCGACTCGAACGCTAGCGTCGCAGATAGAAGACCTTGCACGGGAGGTAGATGCCGAACTGGTGATACTTGACCCGGCCTTGCCTCTCGGTCACCTGGGCCCAACAATTAGCTTGCCGTACGCTGTAGTCGTGCATGGGGCAGAGGTGACTGTTCCCAGCCGTATACCGATAGCGCGCAATCTCTTGGGCCGGGTTCTTCGAGAAGCAGAGTTCGTTATCTCCGCTGGTGGCTATCCAGCAGCGCAAGCATCGATCGCTGCGGGCCAACCGTTGAAGACGATAGAGGTACCGCCCGGTGTGGACCCAATACGGTTTGCTCCCCTTAGTGCCGAAAGGCAACGAATGGAACGCCTTCGATTTGGTTTGACTCAAGGCCCACTTGTTCTCAGTCTCAGTCGGCTGGTTCCTCGCAAAGGATTCGATCGCACCATCGAAGCAGTAGCGAGTCTTCGAGATGAGTTCCCTGGAATACAACTCGCGGTCGCGGGTTCGGGCCGCGACGCGGGGCGGTTAGCTCGTATCGCACGACGGTTAGATTTCCCGGTCAAGTTTCTTGGTCGCGTCGACGAGTCAGATCTTCCATTGATCTTTGGAGTAGCAGATGTGTTCGTGATGCCATGTCGGAATCGTTGGGGTGGGCTCGAACAAGAAGGCTTCGGAATCGTGTTCGCAGAAGCAGCCTCGTGTGGTGTTCCTCAGGTGGCGGGACTCTCTGGTGGAGCCCACGAAGCCGTCATAGATGGGATCAGCGGTCATGTTGTTGAACGGCCCAACAAGTCCCGCGATGTTGCTGATGCCATCCGCTCGATCCTCGGAGACCTTGATGTTGCCCGGCGTATGTCGAAGGAGAGTCGGAATCGCGCTACGAGTGAGTTGTCGTATGAGCTTCTGGCACAACACTTAGAGAAAGCGTTGTCGTGACTGAAGATGGCCCAGATCGGAGCATCGTCAAGGGTAAACGGCTAATCGCTTTGGCTTGGCAGTCGACCGCCGCATTCATCGTCGTTCTTCTGGGTGGAGTTTTTTGGGTGGACCGATTTGGGGTAGTTGTAGTCGTAACTTCGATCTCGATGTTCGGTCTTGGTCTGGTACTTCTCGTGCTTGCGTTCGCCCTAGGGCTAAGGCGAAGCCGATTCGAACACGTAAGCGTTGCTGGTTTGTTTCTTCTTAGCGGCTCCTCGCCGTCGGTTGCTCGAAGAGTGTTAACTGGGTCGATCCTCGTTCAGCTCACCGCCGCGTTTACAGCTGCCGGCGTCCGAATCTATACAGATGTTGCCTATGCGGTATTAGGACCGATTTTTGTGTTCGGAGTTGCAGCTTTTTGGGCGGGTCGATATGGGACATTTCCTCCTCGCCCTTCCGACCCCAGTTGAGACCCTTAGCGTGGCAGAATGAAATAGGTGTGCAGACGGGAGGCGCGTCATGATCGACAAATTGAAAGTCTCTCGTGTCGTCAATGCTGACCTTGAAGACTGTCATGCGCTGGTTTCTGACATCGAAAGATACGAAACGTGGGTAAGCGATCTCCGCGAGGTGGCTATAGAGAACCGAGACAACGAAGGTCGGGTCACCGAGGCGACTTTCCGGGTTGCAGCGATGGGCAGGAGCGCTACCTATTCGTTGGCGTACGACCACTCTGAGGCCCCGTCGGCTATCCGGTGGGAGCTTGTTACCGGGGACATCCTCAAACGTCTGGATGGTAGCTACCGATTTGAGAGCGTGCCCGACGAACCGAACCAAACGGAAGTCGTTTACGAGTTAGCTCTTGAGTTAGCTGTCCCACTCCCGGGTTTTGTGAAACGTCGGGCAGAGGGAAGAATCGCTCACGCTGCTCTTGACGACCTGCAGGCTCAACTAGAGGACTAGCCCCGGAAAGCTCCGCGGACTTGAAACTGAGTGCTTTTGTAAAAGGACTCCTGCCAATGGCCCAGAATATTTCTTGCACTATGTGATCTGGTCATGGGGCGAGTGCTCGGTACCCTCAAACTTCGTGGAGTTCAGACGTATCAGTAACCTGCCACCTTATGTCTTTACAATTATCGACTCTCTGAAAATGGAGAGGCGTCGCGCTGGCGCCGATGTGATTGATTTGGGGTTCGGAAATCCCGATATACCCTCTCCGCAGACCGCGGTGAACAAGCTGAGTGAAGCTGCTCAGAACGACCGCAACCACCGGTATTCTGCAAGTCGCGGAATTCCCAAACTTCGTCAAGCCGTGGCGGATCTTTATGCTCGTCAGTGGGGTGTATCTCTCGATCCCGACACGGAAATAATCAACACAATCGGGGCGAAAGAAGGCTTCTCTCATTTGATGTGGACGCTGCTCGGTCCTGGCGACGCGTGCTTGGTTCCAGCACCTTCGTATCCCATCCATATATTCGGACCGTTGTTCACGGGGGCAAATGTTCGCGAAGTGCCGTTGGCAACCGGTGAAGATTTCTTTCAGTCCCTTGTCGAGCGGTTTGAGTATTCCTGGCCTCGGCCACGCGTCATCGTTCTTTCCTTTCCTCACAACCCGACGACGACCTGCGTTGACTTGACCTTCATGCAGCGACTCGTCGACTTTGCCCGCGAACGCGAGGTCGTGTTGGTGCATGACTTCGCGTATGCCGACCTAGGTTTCGACGGGTATCGTCCCCCGTCGATTCTCCAAGCGGATGGAGCAAAAGAGGTGGCTGTAGAGTTTTACAGCCTCACGAAATCTTTCTCGATGGCGGGGTGGCGGGTGGCGTTTTGCGTAGGCAACAGTGAAGTTGTTGGTGCCCTAGCGAAACTAAAAAGCTACCTCGACTACGGCACTTTTCAGCCAATCCAAATAGCTGCAACGGTTGTCATGAATGAAGAGAGTGACTTTCCTGCCGAGGTAAATCAGATTTACCAGTCACGGCGGGACAGTCTGATTCGAGGGCTTGAACGTGTCGGCTGGAATGTCGAACCACCTAAAGGGACGATGTTCGTTTGGGCCCCCATTCCTGAGGCTTACCAGGAGATGGGATCGGTTGGATTCTGTACGCATCTTGTGGAGACCACCAACGTTGCGCTTTCGCCCGGAGTTGGGTTCGGGCCGGGAGGTGAAGGTTTTGTTCGGTTTGCTCTTGTCGAGAATGAGCAGCGCATCCGTCAGGCAATAACGCAGTTAGGTGCCGGTCTCGAAAGACTTAGTTGAGTTGGAACTCGAAACAACTACTGGCTATTAGACCAATTTCTTGATCTGGCAACTGCTCGCAGCCACTCCTCGTGCATGGCATCGGACTCTCGGCGATTGTCGCGGGGTTGGAAAGCCTGCTCGAGTTGCCAGGCATCACTAATTTCTTGAGTGCTGGTCCAGATTCCTTCAGCAAGCCCTGCGAGCATCGCTGCTCCTTGGGCTGTCGTTTCAGTGATACGAGGCCTCGCTACGCGCACCCCAAGTTGGTCAGCTTGAATTTGTAGGAGTAGGTCCATGACGGCGGCACCTCCGTCAACCCTCATCTCGCTCACTGGCATGCCGCCTGCTTGGATCATCGCGTCGACCACATCACGCGTCTGGAACGCCATTGCTTCTACGACTGCCAACGCCAGTTCTTTCCGTCCGGTGCCCCCGGTTATTCCGATAATCGTTCCCCGAGCACGTGTATCCCACCAAGGACTTCCTAACCCAGCGAAAGCCGGTACAAAGAAAACGCCGCCGGTGTCGTCGGCCGATTCTGCAAGGGGCCCAATTTCGGAAGCGTCGCCAATAACCCCTAAGCCGTCGCGCAGCCACTGGATCGCCGCGCCCGTAGCAAACACGGAACCTTCCAATGCGAAGACGGGTCCGTTTCCTAGGTCCCATGCGACCGTTGTAAGTAAACCTTCAACCGCTTCGGGGCAAGTAGTACCCACGTTCATCAAAACAAAAGATCCTGTCCCATAGGTAGTTTTAGTCATTCCCGGCTCGAGGCAGGCCTGACCAAATAGTGCGGACTGCTGGTCTCCTGCAACGCCGCTAATTGGGATCCCAGCACCTAATGCCGTGGTATCAGCAGTTACGTCGAAGCGTCCTGCGGAAGGTCGCACCTCAGGCAGACTCGAAGCTGGGACTCCAAGCAGCTCACAGAGCTCAGGGGACCAGCAACCTTCGTTGATGTCGTACAGGAGCGTTCTAGAAGCGTTGGTTGCGTCGGTTGCGTGCGTTGAGCCTCCGCTCAATTTCCAAATGAGCCAGCTATCTATGGTTCCAAAGGCCAGATCCGGGTTTACTTGCACGTCGCCGTTCTCAAGCAGCCATTGGATTTTGGTGCCGCTGAAGTAGGGGTTAATCACAAGTCCGGTGATTTTGCGGAACTGATCTAAATGAGCGCTTTCTAAGAGTTGGTCACATCGATCCGATGTCCGAAGGTCTTGCCACACGATTGCGCGACAAAGGGGCTCATCAGAAGCCCGACTCCAGGCCACGATCGTTTCGCGCTGGTTGGTGATACCCACCGCCGCTATTGGTTCGTTGATGGTGCTCATCAGCTCTGAGAGCGTGGCCTGAACAGAGGCCCATATCTCAGATGCGTCATGTTCCACCCACCCTGGACGGGGGTAATGCTGCTGGAATTCTTTGTATGAGAGTCCAACCTGTTCGCCGTTCTCATCAAGAGCAAACGACCTAACACCTGTTGTGCCCGCATCGATAGAGACCACTACTGCCATTAGAACAAGCTACCGCCGCCAGCTACTGACCCAATTAGCTAGCGCGAGTAGGTTCTCAGCGCCTAACTCTGCCGCTACCGTTAAATGCGTGAGAATCCTCGTGGTCGGTGCCGGAGAGGTGGGTAGCTACGT